>CANQEF010000037.1 GCA_947594675.1 uncultured Bacilli bacterium | reverse complement strand
AATATAATACAAATGTTTGTACTTGTCAATCGAACAAATTATTCTTTATAAGGAGAAAATTCCTTATAAATAAAAAAAGAAGATAATTTTAGTTATCTTCAACTTGAAACTGTGAATTATAAAGATTAGCATAAAAACCATTTTTCTTTAATAATTCATTATGAGTGCCTTGCTCAACAATATCACCATCATTTAAAACTAAAATTAAATCAGCATTTTTAATTGTAGATAAGCGGTGAGCAATTATGAAACTAGTTCGTCCTTCCATTAGTTTATCCATTGCATCTTGTATTAAAAGCTCTGTTCTTGTATCAACACTACTAGTTGCCTCATCTAATATTAATATTTTGGGATTAGCTAAAATAACCCTTGCTATAGTCAATAACTGCTTTTGGCCACCAGAAATATTATCGGCCTCTTCATTAATCATCATATCATAACCATCTGGTAATGTTTTAATAAAATGGTCTACACTAGCTGTTTGACAAGCTTGTCTTACTTCATTTAATGATGCATCAAGCTTACCATATTTGATATTATCTTCAATTGTACCACTAAAAAGCCAAGTATCTTGTAAAACCATTCCAAAAAGTTTTCTTATTTCATGGCGATCAAAATTATTTAAATCATAGCCATCTATTAAAATTTTTCCTGAATTCAATTCATAAAAATGCATTAATAGTTTAACGATTGTAGTTTTCCCAGCTCCTGTTGGACCTACAATAGCAATTTTTTGACCATCCTTTATTTTAGCAGAAAAATCTTTAATAATAACTTTTTCATCATTATAACCAAACTTGACATTTTTAAATTCAATGTTTCCTTTTAAGTCAGTTATTTCTAAAGGATTTTCTATAGTCTTTTCTTCTTCTAAGGCTAAGAAATCAAATACACGCTCACTAGCAGCGATAGCTGACTGAATATTAGCCATTACTTGAGATAATTGATTTATCTGTTGTGTAAAGTTTCTTACATATTGAGTGAATGATTGAATGTCACCTACTTTTATTTTATCAAGGATAACCATATATCCACCTAATATAGAAATAACTACATATCCTAAATTACCTATAAATTGCATTATAGGATGCATAGAAGTAGCTAAGAATTGACTTTTCCAAGCACTTTGATAAAGTGTTTTATTTATATCATT
The DNA here is from genome assembly GCA_947594675.1 of uncultured Bacilli bacterium. The sequence goes on along the minus strand of CANQEF010000037.1, from coordinate 8,204 downwards.
AAATTTATTAATAGCATTTTCTTCACCATTAAAAACTTTAACTACATCATGTCCTCCATATATTTCTTCGACATGGCCATTCATATGACCTAAAAAGTTTTGCTGCATTACAAAGAATTTTTGACTCTTCTTAATAATTTTGTTTAAAATTAGCATACAAAATGGAATTATCAAAATAGCTGTTATGGTCATTGGAATATTAATTGAAATCATCATTATTAATACACCTATTATAGTTGCAATTCCTGTTACTATTGAAGTAATTGATTGATTGAGACATTGAGTTAAAATATCTATGTCATTTGTCACAATAGATAAAACTTCTCCATGGGTTTTACTATCAAAATATTTCATTGGAATTTTATTAATCTTAGAGCTTAAACTATTTCTAAGTTTGTATGATATATCATTTGAAATACCTGTCATAATTATGCCTTGTATAGCGGAAAATAAGCTACTAATTATGTATAAAATAATTAGAATAATTGTAGTATTTTTAATATAGGTAAAATTAATTCCACCCGTATTAGTAATTTTTTTCATTAAACCATTAAAAATTTCTGTAGTAATATTTCCCATTATCTTAGGACCAATAATAAGAAAAACAGTAGAGGCAATTGCAAATAATATAACAAAAAATACTTTTATTTTATACTCTTTTAAATAAGAAAGTAGTGTAAATAATGTTTTCTTAAAATCTTTAGCTTTTTCAGAAGGTATATTTCTATTTGGTCTAGGCATTTTCTAATTCCTCCTTAGTTAATTGAGATAGCGCAATTTCTTTATATACTTGACAATTTTTCATTAAATCTTTATGTTTTCCAATACCAACAACTTCTCCTTCATGTAATACAACTATTTTATCAGCATGCATAATTGTTGATATTCTTTGAGCAACAATTAAAACCGTTTTATTTTTAGTTATTTTATTAAGTTCTTTTCTTAATTTAGAATCTGTTTTATAATCTAGTGCTGAAAAAGAGTCATCGAAAATATAAATATCAGGATTTTTAGCTAAGGCTCTTGCAATAGATAATCTTTGCTTTTGACCACCTGAAACATTTACTCCGCCTTGAGCAATTTGATAATCTTCTTTTTCAGCTAATTTAGAAATAAATTCTTCTGATTGTGATATTTTAATAGCTTGTTTTATATCTTCTTCACTAATTTTTGGATTACCATAACGAATATTTTCTTTAATTGTTCCAGTAAAGAGAATACCTTTTTGTGGTACAAAGCCAATTTTATTACGAAGTTGTTTTATATCTACATCTTTGATATTTACACCACTTACTAATATTTCACCACCTGAAACATCATAAAATCTAGGAATTAAATTTATTAGTGTTGATTTACCACTTCCAGTAGAACCTATAAAGGCCGTTGTTTCTCCAGGATTTGCTGTAAAAGTAATGTCTGTTATTACATCATAATCTGCATCAGGGTAGCGGAAAGAGACATTTTTAAATTCAACCATTCCTCTTTTAGATTCATTAAAGTTATGAGGATCTTTAGTATTTTTAATGCTACTTTCTGTTTGTAAAACTTCTATTACTCTCTTAGCTGAAATATTAGCTCTTGGTAACATTATAGACATCATTGAAATCATTAAGAATGACATAATAATTTGCATAGTATATTGGATATAGGCTAAAATATCCCCTACTTGCATTGTTCCTGTATCGACACCTTTAGCTCCACTATATACTATAGCTAGGCAAACAAAGTTCATAATAAGCATCATTAAAGGCATCATAAAACTCATAATTCTATTAATAAAAATATTTATTTTTGTCAAATTTTTATTTGCTAATTCAAAACGCTTTTCTTCATGTTCTTCATTAGAAAAAGCTCTAATTACAGGAAGTCCTGATAGGATTTCTCTTGTAACTAAGTTTAATTTATCTATTAATTTTTGAATAATAGTAAATTTAGGCATAGCAATAGCAAATAAAATTATAACTATAGCCAATATAGAGACAACTGCTAAAGCAATTATATAAGTCATGGAAGAATTTGTATTTAGGGCTTTAAATACTCCTCCAATACCAATAATTGGAGCATAAATGACAACTCTAAATAAAAATACTATTACCATTTGAATTTGTTGAATATCATTAGTTGTTCTTGTAATTAATGAGGCAGCTCCAAATGTTTTCATTTCATTTTTAGAAAAATTCATAACTTTAGTAAAGACTTCTTCACGAAGACTTTTAGCTAATTTAGCAGCCATCTTAGAGCCAACGAAAACAGTTAATATTCCAAGTAACATGGCTGATAAAGCTATTAAGATCATTATAGAGCCAATTTTAAAGATATAATTAATTTGTAATTTATCTATATCTATATTAATACGTTCATATTCTTCTTTTATATAATTGATAGCCATCTGTTCAACAATGGTATCTGGATAATCTTTAAATTTTTTATTTAATTCATTAATAATATTTTCTTTTTCTTTTAAAGGAGCATTATTTAACATAGTAAAAATATCAATATTTTCTGGCAAGTTAACTTTTTCATTTATTTCGTTAGAATCACTTTCCAGAAAGCTTATTACTATCATTGGCTTAGCTAATATAGAGCTAATTTTTTCTTTTGATTCATTATTTACATTCTTTTTTAATGTATAAATATTTTCTCCCTTTAATTTTCTATCTTTTTGATATTTCTTTTCAATATACTGCTTATCTTCTTCTTTAAGTAAAATCATTAATTTATTAAATGATTCCTCCCCTATTTCATTTATAGCAGCATTTTCTATACCATTTTGTTGGACACCTACATTTATAATTTTAGATGTATATTCTGGTAAGGTCAAATCAAGATAAGCTTGAGCAATTAGTAATAGAATTATAATTAGTACTGATACAGCTTGTTTTTTTAACTTTTTTAATATTTTTAACATTTTTATTACCTCCTATTTATATATTCCATAAAATATTATGTCTAATTTCTTTAAATATTTATTTTTTACTTTTTCATAATCTTCTGTTTTTGAATATTCTCCTAGTGCAAAGAAAAGATTCTGTGATAGAAAACAAAAGATAAATTCTAAATCATTATTTTTTAAGAGTTTGGTATCAATATCATCTTTTACAGTTTGAAATAGTTTATAATTAGGATTTTCTAATTGTTTTGCTCTTAGTCTATTAAAGATTAGAATATTTTTCATAATAGCCATATTTTCCTTATTTTGACTATTTTTAATAAATACCTCAAAAATTTTAATAAAGAATTCTTTTAAATTACCATGTACTTGTAGAATTGTTTCTTTGGCAAGCTTGTTAATGTGCTCTGTCTTTAATTCTATTATGTAATCAAATAATTCTTCTTTATTTTGAAAGTACATATAGAAACTACCTCTTGGAATGTTAGCTTTATTTATTATTTTGTTTATTGATACATCTGGATATTTATAACTTGCAAATTCTTTTAAAGATATTTCTATTAATTTATTTTGTTTATCTTTATCTAAATTGAAAAAGGTTTTACTTGGCATATTCTTAATCCTTTCTTGACGTACTTTTTAAGTATAATATGACAACTTGTCATATGTCAATAGAAAAAATTAATTTAGAGTAAAATTTTAGAAATAATTTATTAAAATATTTCTTTTGTATTTTACTTTTGTATCTTAAAAATTTTGTGATACGTTTTTTTAAAAGTAGCTGATACTATTTTCTTTCTTAATAAAATTAGCCAAAGAAAAAGAAGTAAATTCTAATCACTTCTTCAAATAGACTTTTTGTGAGTCTTTATTATTACCTTTAATAATAGATAGGAAATTCTTTAACGCTTTTAAAAAGTCTTTGTTATTTAACATTTGAGCATTGTTCTGATATAAGTTGTTATCTAAAATATATTTATCTTCATCTGATAATAATGCTTTTTCTTCTTCCGATAAATTTTCATAAATATGGCTAATGTTTTCTAGTTGTTGTTCATCAATATAAGCATTTATTTCTTCGCGAGTCTTAGCTTTCTTAGTATGATATCTAAGATTATAAATTCTATGCATTAGATGCTTATAAACTTCTTCTTCGTAAGGCGTAAATTCTGTATTCTTTACAGGGATAGGACTAATTTCAGGACGTTTTCTATAGATAATATTTAATTCCTCTTCTGTTAGTAAAGGAGCTATTTGGGCAAAAAATTCTTTAGTGATACTAGTTTTTCTACCTTTTCTAACTGGTTCATTATTTTTATAATTATTTATATGATAAAATAATTTTTTTCTTAATTTAATAAATTCCTTACTATCTTCACTAGAAAGTTTATTTTTTAAAATTTTATCATCTATAATCATGTACTTTTTATCCAATATAAGTTTTTCTTTTGTAGACAATTCACTATATACTTTCATATAAATGTCTTTATTACAGTTAAAGACTTCTTCAAAAGATAATAAATCATTTTTCATTCGTTTCTTTAATAGATATAGCCTATTTCTAATATTTTTAATTTTTTCTTTATCTTCTAAAGTTAATTTTCTAGTATTTTTATTCGTCATATAATATTTATTAATAATATTTACTTCTTCTTCGGTAAAGATTTTTCTAAGCAATGCAACATCATCTTCAGTAAGAATAAATTTATTCTTTTTCTTACTATCACAATTTATTCCATTAAGTATTTTTTTTCTAAGTATTTTATATTTAGCACTATCTTCATCCATAAGATTATTTACTATATACTTATTGTCAGCTATTTTTATAAATTTCTTATCAATAAGTTGTTGCTCTTCCAATGTTAAATTACTATATATATTTTTAAATTTTTCTTCTTTACAATTAAATAACTCTTCCATAGTATATGGTTTAGAAATCTTTTTATGTAGAAGTCTTATTTTTTGTAGTATCTTTTGATATTCTTTTTCTTCACTTGGTGTTAATTTTTCGGCATTGCCTCCTTTAAGTTCAGGATGCTTTTTACAAATGATATTAATTTCTTCTTCACAAAGGAATTTTTCTATTTTATGAAATTGATCTTGATCTAAAATAGTTTTTCTCTTTTGTGTTGTAGCCTTTAAATATTTTACAGAAGAAGGAGCCATAGGTAAATTTTTATTTATACTAGCTAAAACATTTCTAAATACTGGTACAACTTCATTTTGGAGATGAATAATTTCATTACGTGATAAATTATCAATTACTTCTGTATCTTTGCTAAGTAAATATTTAGCTCTAAGTAGTTTTCTATCATTAGCATTAAATAGTTCTAGGGCTTGGCAGATATTAGTTTTTTTGTCATATAAAACTTCATACAATGGATTAGATTTTCCGACTAAAGCTTTACTTCTTTTTTTATAAATATAGTTAATATGATTTGCTAAAGCATTATATTTTTGATATTGATCAGTTGGCAAGATGCCTCTTTTTTTCTCAGAAATTATTTTTTGATCATCTAAAGGCAAAGTATCAACAATTTTTTCTAATGTCAAACTATCTATTGGTATTTTTTTCAATTTATTAGAAATATTTGCAATCTTTTGTACTGTATTTATATTAGGAGCATTAGATGCTTTTATTTCATTATAACAAGTTTTAAATAAGGGAAGAATTTTTTCATCTAAACGTGCATAATCTTGTTTTTCTAAGATAATGTTTTTTTTCTTATCTAAAGCATAAAGTTTTTTTATTAGTGTTTGATCTTTTTTACTGAAATAGCTCAAAGCCTTTGATGTATAATCTGAATTTTCTTTTAATTCGTTTTCTAAATTTCTTCTAAGATGAGCATCAAGACTATATAGTTTAGGAATAGCATGTTTAATAATTAATTCATTGTTTAAAAGAGAAATATCTGAGACTTCTATCTTTTTAATGAAGTTTTGACCAAAACGCTCTTTAAGAAGAGGATAATAATCATTTTTTAATAATTCTACTAAATACTCTAATTCATTGGGATCTAGCTTAACTATATCCGTAAATTTGCAATTGTTAATATCAAGATTATACTTACCAGTATCTCTAATATTAATAGCTATTGATAAAAGATTATCTAATACTGGGTCTTGATATTTTTTTATATCTTCAATACGAATAATCCTTTTTTTAACCATTTTATATTTTTCATTTAATTCTTTTTTTTCATCTTCGGAAAGATAATTTAAAGCCTCTTTTATATATCGAGGATAAATAAACTCACTGCAATTCTTTTCAAGAGGTAAAATTTTATCATTAGGATTATTAGTAGTATTAGTGGTATTGTTAGTATTGTTAGTTTTAAAATATTTATATTTTGAATTTACTTTTCCAGAATTTCTCAATTTATTAAGAATAATTTTATTAAAATAATGTTCAAGTGGAGCTGGCAAAATCATAGTTGTATCCTTTGTTGGGTCATTATTATACTTACTAAAAACAACTTGCTTATCATTTTTATCAAGACTATTTATTAAAGAATATAACTCATCAGAATTATTAATACTTAAAATTTTTGATAAACTTTCTTTAGTATAAGTAACTATTTCTGGTTTAATGATGGCTCTAGATAGCATATTTAACTTAGTTACTATCCTTGATAATTCTAAATCATCAGTAATATATACCCTATTATTTAATTCAGGTCCATAAATTTTCTTTAAATATAATAATTCTTCTTCTTCGAGATATTTACTTGCCTCTAAAATATTTTTGTAAGAAATAGCTGTTTTTTTAGCTAAGCTAATTGTCTCTAATTTAATGGGCTTTTGTTCCTTATTTGAATTAATATATAAATGCTCATATTGTTCTTTCATGCCAACATCTTTATATATCTTCTTTAAAGCTTTGGCCTCTATTTGACGTACTCTTTCTCTGGTAATATTTAATTTTTTTCCTATTTTCTCTAATGTCCATGGTACGTCAGTATCTAATCCATAACGTAGAGAAATAATCATTTGTTCTCTTTCAGGCAATTTTGCTATTATCCTTCTTAGAGAATTACTTAACTCCTCATTAACAACTGTTTCTTCAACATTAGTTTTAGTATCTGGTATAAAATCTTGAAGTTCATCATCATCTTCTTGGCTTACCTTGATATTATAACTAGTGATATTATCAACATGAGATAGCATATTTTTTACTTCTTCTTGTGAAAAACCTAATTCTTTTGCTACTTCTTCATCACTAGGTTCGTAGCCTAATTCAATTTTCATTTTATTTTTCATTCTCATTATTTGTCTAATTTTTGTTCCAACATTTACAGGAAGTCTAATACTTTTATTATTGTTGTCGAGTGAACGCATAATACTCTGTCTAATCCACCAAGTAGCATAAGTTGAAAATTTTATTCCTTTATTTATGTCCATTCTATCAATAGCTTTAATAAGTCCTAAACAGCCATCTTGAAAGATATCAATTAAGGGAGTACCATTACCAACATATTTTTTAGCAACATAAAAAACTAAGCGTAAGTTATGAGTAATGAAATAATCTTTCGCTTTTTTATCACCGGCTTTTATCTTAATTAAGCATTCTCTTTCTTCTTCGGCAGTTAAAACTTTTGTTGGAAAAGAGATAAGTAAATCTTTGATAGCATCAGTAGAATGATAATTATCGACATTTTGATCATCATCATAATAACTATCTATTTCAATATTATTATTCTGACAAAATGGTACTAATAATAAATCAAGATTAGTTTCTAAAAGACTATTTAATTTATTATCATTTAATTTATTATTTTGGTATAATTCTTTATTTAATATATTTTTAATAGTTGAATTATTTTCTACAAGATAAAGACAGCTTTCAAAAGATATATTGGGATATACTTCTTTCAAATTGTCTGCGAAATCAACAAGATCTTCTATACCATCTTTATTTAATAAAAAATTATCAGTATATTTTTCTAATTTTTTATTATCAAAGTCTGTTGCTAATATATTTTTTATTAAAAGAGTATATTCTTTGTTATAATAATTTTTAAACTTACTAATAATTTGATCAATATTACTAGTATTTTTAGATTCTAAAAATCTTTTTACTGCTTTTTCAAATAATTCATTTTGTTTCTCTGCTGAAATATCTAAATACGCATATTTTCCCTCTATTTCTTTTTTTATTATAGCTAAATTTTTAATAAAAGATTTTTTTTCTTCCTCTGTTGTAAATTCAAATTTCATAGAATCACCTGACTTTTTTATAGGTAGTGTGCATAGTTTTAATACAAACTACCCATTTTTTCTTTATTTATCAATATTTTTCTATACTTTTTTTAAT
>CANQEF010000036.1 GCA_947594675.1 uncultured Bacilli bacterium | reverse complement strand
TAAACAAGATAAATTATATAAATCCGATTTTGATTTGTTAATAGAGGAAAGCAAAAGTAGTGGTGATAAAAATGAATAATAATAATGTTCTTAATAAAAGTGTAATCAATTGGTATCCAGGTCACATGGCAAAAACAAAAAGAGAAATATCTGAAAAACTAAATCTTATTGATATTGTTTATGAAGTTATTGATGCAAGAATGCCAATTTCATCAAAAATTGTGGATATTGATAATCTTATTAAAGATAAGCCACGAATTTTGATAGTAACAAAATATGATTTATGTGATAAAGAAGAAACAGATAAAATTTTAGAATTTTACAGGAAACAAAATTATCAAATTGTAAGTATTGATTTAATAAATGGTAATTTAAAAAGTATAATTGACTTAACTAAACAGTTAATGCAGCCTATTAATGAAAAAAGAAAAAAGCAAGGCATGAATGAGCGATCTGCTCGAGTATTAATTGTTGGTGTTCCAAATGTTGGTAAGAGTACTTTGATAAATCGTCTAGTAGGTAAGAAATCAGTTAATGTTGGTAATCGACCTGGTGTAACTAAAACTTTAAATTGGATTCGTATAAATAAAGATGTTGAGTTACTTGATACTCCTGGTATTTTATGGCCTAAAATAGAAAATCAGGAGCAGGCTCATATTTTAGCTAGCTTTTCTTCAATAAAGGAAGAAATTTTAAATATCGATGACATTGCAACTTTCATTTTAAAAAAGTTATATACTTTATATCCTGAAAAATTAAAGGAAAGATATGGAATAGAATCTTTAGATGAAGACTTTATAGAGACATATGATTTGATAGCTCAAAAAAGAAAAGCTATTTCAAAAGGTGGAGTTACTGATTATGAAAAAGTTTCTAATCTAATAGTTAAAGATTTAAAAGAAGGATATTTTAAAAATGTTACTTTTGACAGATTGGATAATTAAATTTTAAGTAATAAAAACAATTGTAAAGTAGAGGGATAATTTATTTTAAATGATTTTTTTCTTCAACATTTTTATTTGAAGTTATGTTAGAATTAGATTGAGGTATATAATTATGACAAAGAAAGAGCTTATTAAACAATTAAAGAAATTTGATGATATAAAAGATAAAATTGTTATTTGTGGCGTTTCATCTTTAGTCCTTCAAGACGTTGTTTTGGATGTAGATGTTATTAATATTAGTGCTGATCAGGATATTTTTAAATCATTATCTTGCCAAGTAAAAGATTGCTTAAATATTGAATTTACTGATAATGTTAATGATAGGAATAGAATTATTAAAGTTGGTGGATATTGGGTAACTGATTTAGACTATACTTATGAATTTTTAAATTCACTGGGAAATAAAAAATATAAAAAAATAATGGAACAATTAGAATATATGTTGTGTGAAAATAATAATTTTTATTGGTATGAAAAAAATCTCCATAAAAAAAATATTACATATATTGCTGGAGTTGATGAAGTGGGTAGAGGTCCTTTGGTAGGACCTGTAGTTGCGGCATGTGTTGTTTTACCTGAGGAGTTTTCTTTGGATGGATTGACTGATTCTAAAAAACTTACTGAGAAGATGAGAAATTATTTTTACGAAGAAATAAAAAAACAGGCTTTAGGCATAGGTATTGGTATAATTGATGAAAAAAAGATTGATGAATTGAATATTTATGAGGCAACGAAACTTGCTATGTATAAAGCGATATCTGAATGTCAAAGAAATTGTAAAATACAACATGTTTTAATAGATGCAATGCCTTTAGATGTAAATATTCCTACAACTTCTATTATAAAGGGTGATATAAAGAGCATAACTATTTCTGCTGCTAGTGTCATAGCTAAAGTAACAAGGGATAGAATGATGTATGAATTAGATGAAAAGTATCCTATGTATGATTTTAAAAATAATAAGGGATATGGTACTAAAAAACATTTAGAGGCTATTTCCAAGTATGGAGTAATTGAGCAACATCGTCGTAGTTTTGCTCCAGTTTATGAGTATTTACAAAGAGATTTAAAAGAAGAATTAGTTTAATTTGACAAATATATAATTTGTTAGTATAAGTATATCAGAAGGGAAAGTGTTTATTTATGCCTAAAAACTTGGTAATTGTTGAAAGTCCTAGTAAGAGTAAAACGATTGAAAAATATTTGGGTAGTGATTATAAGGTTGTTTCTTCTAAGGGGCATATTCGTGATTTAGCGACTACTGGGCAATATGGTTTAGGTGTTGATATTGAAAATGGCTTTAAACCTAATTATGTTGCTATTAAAGGAAAAACTAAAATAATAAATGATTTGAAAAAAGATGTTAAAAATAGTGATTTAGTTTATTTGGCAAGCGACCCTGATCGTGAGGGAGAGGCTATTGCTTGGCATTTAAAAGATACATTGGGAATTAAAGATAAAAATTATAAAAGAGTTTTATTTAATGAGATTACTCATGATAAGGTTTTAGAGGCTATGAAAAATCCTACAGTTATTGATGATAATCTTGTTAAAAGTCAAGAAACCAGGAGAATTTTAGATCGTATTATTGGTTTTCGTCTTTCTAAGCTTTTACAAAATAAAATTGGCGCTAAAAGTGCAGGACGTGTGCAAAGTGTTGCTTTAAAGCTAATTGTTGATAGGGAAAGAGAAATTGATAATTTTAATCCTGAAGAGTACTGGACTATAACAGCTTTTTTTCCGGACTATGAGGCAGAACTTTTTAAATACAAAGATGAAGATATTGAGTTAAAATGCGAAGAGGATGCTCAAAAAGTTTTAGATGAATTAAGTGATATTTATATTGTTGAATCTATTGAAAAAAAGGAAAAGGCTCGTAAAAGTAAATATCCTTTTATTACTTCTACTTTGCAGCAAGAGGCTTCAACGAAGTTAGGATTTTCAGCTAAAAAGACGATGAGTATTGCCCAAAAACTTTATGAAGGAATTGATCTTGAAAATGAAACGGTAGGTTTAATTACTTATATGAGAACTGACTCTATACGTTTATCAGATGATTTTGTAAAGCAGGCAATGGCTTATATTGAAAAAAATTATGGTAAAGAGTACAAGGGATATGTTAAGAAAGCTAAGTCTAATGAAAATGTTCAGGATGCTCATGAAGGAATTCGACCTACTAGTGTGTTGCGTGAACCTTTGAAGGTAAAGCCTTTTTTATCTAATGATGAATTTAAGCTTTATAGTTTGATTTATAAAAGAACTCTTGCATCATTGATGGCTGATGCCTCTGTTAATCAGACAACTATTATTTTTGATAATAATGATTATAAATTTAAAACGACTGGTCAAATTCTTTTATTTGAGGGTTATTTGAAGGTTTATAAGGATTATGAAAGTACGGAAGATAAAATATTACCAGAATTGCATGAAAAGACAGAGTCAATTACTCATGATGTTAATTGTGAGCAACATTTTACAAAGCCACCTAGTAGATATACAGAGGCAAAATTGATAAAGGAAATGGAAGAATTAGGTATAGGACGTCCTTCTACTTATGCTAAAACTATTGACACTATTAAAGAAAGAAATTATGTAGTTATAGAAGATAAAAAGTTTAAACCAACGGAAATTGGTATTGAAACTACAAATAAACTTCAGGAATTCTTTAGTGATTTGATAAATGTTGAATATACTCGTGATATGGAAAGTGAATTAGATGAAATTGCTGAAGGAAAACTCGTTTGGAATAAAGTTTTAAGTGAATTTTATAAGTTATTTGAACCACGTGTAAAAAATGCTTTTACGGATATGGAAAAAAAATCTCCAGAAGAAACGGGAGAAAAATGTCCACAATGTGGTAGCCCTTTGGTAATACGAAAAGGACGTTATGGTGAATTTGTAGCTTGCTCTAATTATCCAGAGTGTAAATATGTTAAAAAGACGGAAAAAGAAGTTGTTGAAGTAATGAATTGCCCTAATTGTGATGGAAAAATAATTGAAAGAAAAACTAAGAGGGGTAAAGTATTTTATGGATGTAGTAATTATCCTAAATGTGATTTTGCATCTTGGTATAAGCCGGTTGAAGAAAAATGCCCAAAATGTGGTAAATACTTAGTTATTAAAAATGATAAGATAAAGTGTAGTTTTTGTGATTTTGAAAAAGAATTAAGCGATGATACTAAATAATTTATTTTCTAATTTGTGAGGAAGTGTTTATAGTGGATGATTTCTTTTTAATAGCAAGAGATAAACAGTTAAATACTTTTAAAGTTATTTCTTTAAAAGAAAAGTGGTATCTTGGTAAATATGGTGGTAATCAAATGAAGAGAAAAGTTTCTTTGGAGGCGATTGATTTAGTTACAACAAGATTTAAATCTGAAGAAGAGATGATTAATCATATGTATAATAATGAATATTTGGATAATAAAGATGTTGATTTATTTATTGCTAAAAAGATAAAAAGAAATAATAGGGAATATATAAAGACTCATGAATTGATTTTTAATCCTGATGAAAAGGAAAGAATTAGTGATTTACGAAAAATTGCTTGGGGATTTTTAGGGGGACATAAAAGTGATGTTAGAGATTTGGTTGATAGAGTTTTTAATAAATTAATTTCTAAAGCTAATAGTGTTGAAGATTTTAGAAATATATTGGCTTGTGAACTTACTAATGTACCAAAGAGGTTGACAGATAATTTTTGGAAGGGTACTCAGAGTTATAGTTTGAAGTATCAAAATTTAGATTCTTTTCAAAACTATAGTGCTATTAGAAGTATAGTTGAGGCTTTAAATAGATATGATTATTTATTAGAATTAGGGGGAAATCCTTTTGTAAGGAATATTGAATATTTAAATTTAAATGCCTCTTATAGAAAGAAAATTGAGCCTTCTCTTTTAAAAGTCTTAGATGATGATTATTTTGAGGGGCAATATAACTTTTTAGATGCTGATTACTCTTATAAAGAAAATGAAGAGAAGGTGTTACCTTTTATTCCCGATATTAGCGTTGAAGATAAGAAAAAGGAAATAATGCGAGTTTTTTTGAATCTTCCTTTTGGTTTTTTAAGTTTTCAAGATAATAGGCTTTTCGTGAATAAGAATTTCTTTTCGGGTGATGTTCCTATTAATGATTTTCACAATGAGTTATTGGAAACGTTATTACCTAAGTACTTAGCTATTAATTTAACTACTTATTTGGCTCATAAAAATGAATATCAAAAAATAGTTGATTATTTTGGTGATACAACTTTGTTGAGTCAAGAAATTAGGAAGGATGAGGAAAGTATTTATAAATGTTTAAATAATAAAACGGTGGATAAAGTCTTTCTTTGGAGTTTAATATATGATAGTTATCTTGAAAATCTTTCTAGTAAAAAGAAAAAGAGGTTTTAATTGTGGATAAGGTACTTACAAAGTATTTAGAGTATTTGCAGTATCAAAAAAATTATTCTCATTATACTGTTGAGAATTATCATAGTGATATTGTAGAATTTCTTAATTATTTAGAAAAAGAAAGTCTTGATTATAGGGATGTTTCTTATGATGATATTCGTTTTTATTTGATGTATTTAAAAGAAAAGAAGGATGTAAATTCTTCTATAGATAGGAAACTTAGCTCTCTTAGGAGTTTTTATCGTTTTTTGGCTAATGAAAAAATTGTTACGAGTAATGTTTTTACTTTAGTAAATGGTCCTAAAAAGCAGAAGAAATTGCCTAGATATTTTGAGTATAATGAGTTAGAAGAATTATTTAATATTCCTAATACAACAACACCTTTGGGGCAAAGAGATTTGCTTTTACTCGAAATGCTTTATGCTACGGGGATGCGAGTTGGAGAAATAGTTAATATTAAAGTTGATGATATAGATTTAAGTAATAAGACTATATTAATCCTGGGAAAAGGTAATAAAGAGCGTTATGTTAATTTTGGTGATTATTGTGAAGAGGCACTTAAATTATATTTGGGTGATGGGTATAACGTTCTTAATTTAAAAAAAGAGAAGTATTTATTTTTAAACAATAATGGTGGAAAACTTACTGAACGAGGTGTTAGATTTATACTTGATAAAATAATTAAAAAAAGTAGTTTAAATAAAAATATTTCTCCTCATATGATTAGACATTCTTTTGCTACGCATCTTTTAAATGGTGGATGTGATTTGACTACGGTTCAAAAGTTATTGGGACATGAAAGTATAAAAGCAACTCAAATTTATACACATGTTACTGCTGATAGACTTAGGGATGTTTATTATAATAGTTTTCCTAGAGCTAAGAAAGATGACTAAAATTTTAGATAATTTTAGTTTTTTTTCTTTTATACTTTAAAAATATACAAAATTTGATATAATTAAATTATCTTCTTATAAAAAGGTTGTGATCTTTATGGATTATGAATTTTCTACTAAAGAAGAACTTTTCACGAGGATTCGTCCTGCTTTGATGGCTAAACAAACAGAAATACATAGATTAGGTTATTCTTATGTTAGTGATATTGATATTTGGAATTACTTAATTCAAGTTAAGTGGAAGACTTCTAAAGATTTAATGCTTTCAGATATTGTAGATGATATTATGCATGTTGATGAGAAGAAAATTGATGAGTATTTAAAAGGAAAGATGACAAGAAGTAGAAGAACAAAATATTATAATGAATATGAAGAATTGTTATGAGGTGAGGTAGAATGAAGAAAAAGAAAATGGGGAAAAAGCGTGTTATTATAACGACGATGGTATTAATTTTTTTAGTTGTTTTAATTTGCTTTTCATTTGTTCCTCTATTTAAAAATCTAAAGTTTGGTTTAGATTTACAGGGAGGATTTGAAGTACTTTATAAGGCAGAGTCAATTGATGGTTCAAAGATGACGAGTGATAAGTTAACTGCTACTTACAAAACTTTAAGTAAAAGAATTGATAGCTTAGGAGTTAGTGAACCAGAAATTATTTTAGAGGGAAATGATAAGATTAGAGTTAAGTTAGCAGGTGTTACTAATCCGGAAGAGGCTCGTAGTCAGTTAGCAACTGTTGCGACTTTGTCATTTCGTGATTCTGATGATAATCTTTTAATGACTAGTGATGTATTAAAAGCTGGTGGAGCAAAAATTGGACAGGATTCTTCTGGTAATCCAGCTGTTGCTTTAAGTGTTAAGGATAAAGATAAATTTTATGAAGTAACTAATAAAGTAAAAGATTATGAAAATAATATGATTGTTATTTGGTTGGATTTTAATGAATTGACGGATAGCTTTTCAAAGGAAAAGAATTTGTGTGGTACTAGTGGTTCTAATTGCTTAAGTGCCGCAACTGTTTCACAGGGATTTGCGAGTGACGTTATAATTCAAGGAAGTTTTACGGAAGATGAAGTTAGTAATTTAGTTGATTTAATTAATAGTGGATCTCTTCCTAGTAAATTAACGGAAATTTCTTCTACGACGGTGGGAGCTAGTTTTGGTGATCAGACTTTACAAAAGACTTTAATTGCAGGAATTATTGGAATTGTTTCTATTATTATTTTACTAATAGTAGTTTATCATTTTGCAGGATTTATATCAGCTGTTTCAATGATGTTGTATACTATTTTGGTTTTTGCTACATTTTGGGTTGTGGGAGGAGTTTTAACACTTCCTGGAATTGCGGCTTTAGTTTTAGGTATTGGTATGGCAGTTGATTCTAATGTTATAACTTTTGCCCGTATAAAAGAGGAATTATATAAGGGTAAAAGCTTGAAGGTAGCATTTAAAGAAGGTTCTAAATCTAGTATTAGTTCAATAGTTGATGCTAATGTAACTACTCTTATTGTTGCTATAATAATGTTTGTATTTGGAGAATCTAGTATTAAAGGTTTTGCAACTATGCTTATAATAACTATAGTAGTTACAATGTTTACAATGGTTTTTTTGACAAGGGTATTATTAAAATTATTCTTAAAAAATGATTATTTTGATGATAAGACTTATCTTTTTATAAAAGTAAGAAAAGAAGATATTCCAAATGTTAATAAAAATGAAGAAGTAAAGGTTATTCCTTTTAGAAATACTAATTTTTTAAGTCATAAATTATTGTGTGTAGCTATTTCTATTATTGTTATTTTAGTAGGAGTTGGATTCTTTGCTTTTAAAGGATTTAATCTTGGTATTGACTATAAGGCTGGTACGGATATAACTATTTCAACGGAAAAAGAGATTAAAGAAAATGAATTAAAAAATGATTTAAAAGAGTTAAATCTTACAGCGGCTAGTATTAGTGAAAATGATGATGAGATATCTATTCGTATTGATAAAGCTTTAAGTGGTGATGAAGTAAAGGATGCTAATTCATATTTTGAAGATAAATATGAGGCAAAGGTAACTATTGGAGTTGTTTCTAATATTGTAAAAAAAGAACTTATTAAGAATGCTATTTTAGCTGTTTTGATTGCTTTACTTGGAATTATTATTTATGTTTCATTTAGATTTAAATTAAGTTATGCAATAGCGGGAGTAGTTGCTTTAATACACGATGTTGTAATAATTTTTAGTTTATTTGCTATTTTCTGTTTAGAAGTTTCTTCTATGTTTATTGCGGCTATACTTGCTATAATTGGATATTCGATAAATGATACAATTGTATCTTTTGATAGAATTAGAGAAAATTTAAAAGATGTAGATTCTAAAAAGTTGGATGCTAAAAAATTAGAAGAAGTATGTAATGTAAGTATTAGGCAGACTTTTAGTAGAACGATTTATACTTCAATTACAACAATTTTACCAGTAATATTTTTAATATTTTTAGGTTCAAATGAAATATTACCTTTTAATATAGCTATGTTGATTGGCTTAATTTCTGGTACTTATTCATCTATTTATATTGCTACAATTGTATTCTTATTGTTAGAAAAACATAATTTAAAGAAACCAAAAAAACAGAAAAGAATTTATACTGATGAATTTGAGGAAAAGAAAATAAAGGGAATAAATTGTTAATGATGGGAGATGAGTCCTTTGTCTAAAAATAAGATAGTAACTATTGATGATATCTTTTCTAAGATAGAAAAATATATAACTGATGAAAAAGAATTAGCTATTATCAAGAAGGCTTATGAGTTTGCTTTTGTAAAGCACGAAGGACAATTTCGTAAATCGGGAGAGGCTTATATTCAACATCCGTTAAATGTTGCTTTGATTTTGACAACTATTTATGCAGATTATGAAACAATAAGTGCTGGTCTTATGCATGATGTTTTGGAAGATTGTGATTGCACAGTTTCAGAGATGGAAGATAATTTTGGAAAGAATATTACTAAGCTTGTTCAAGGTGTAACTAAGTTGAGTAGAATAAATTTCTCAACGGAGAATGAATATTTAATTGATTATTATAAAAAGATAATTGTAGGAATGAGCGAGGATGTTCGGGTAATTATAATAAAGCTTGCTGATAGATTACATAATATGAGAACACTTTGGGCTTTAAAAGAAGATAGGCAGAAAGTAAAAGCTCATGAGGCTTTGGAGATTTTAGCTTCAAAAGAGCCAATTCAAAAAATATTAATAATG
>CANQEF010000035.1 GCA_947594675.1 uncultured Bacilli bacterium | reverse complement strand
TGCAGCTAAACAATAACCTGCTGCATCAGTATGTCCTGTCTTTAAACCATCAGCTCCCTCATAAAAACGAACCAACTTATTAGTATTTACTAACCAAAATTTATTATCAGTATCTTCTCTTAAGTAATCCTCATATAAAGAAGAAAATTTTAAAATATCAGGATGATTAACAACCAATTCTCGAGCTATCATAGCCATATCATAAGCACTAGAATAATGATTTTCTTGATCAAGACCAGTACAATTTGAAAAGTGTGTATGTTTAAGACCTAACTCTTTAACTTTTTTATTCATCAAATCAACAAATTTTGCCTCTGTTCCACCAATTACCTCAGCCATTTGAACTGTTGCATCATTTCCACTTGCCATACTTATACCCTTCATCAAATCTTCTATAGTAATTTTTTCCCCTTCTTCGATATAAATTTGTGAACCACCCATATCAGCAGCATTTTTACTTACTATAACCTCTTGATTCCACTTAATATTTCCTTTTTCTATTTCCTCTAATATAATTATTTGAGCAACCATTTTAGTCATAGATGCAACAGCAACTTCTTTATCTTTTTCCTTTTCATAAATTATTTTACCACTATTAGCATCTATTAAAATACCACTATCAGCGTTCTTTAATAAAACATCTTTATCACCCTCTAAAGCAAATACATTAAAAGGTATAAGTAATAATATTAATAAAAATAATTTTAACTTTTTCATTTTTATCCTCCTAAAATTAATTATGTATTTTAATCTAAAAATATTCATAATTCAAAATTTTAGTGATATTATTAAATAAAGGAGCGTTTATATGACAACCAAAAAGAAAAAACTAAAATTAAAAAAGAAAAATATTTTTATACTAATAATAATTATATTCTTTATATTAAGTGCTTTTTTTCTTATAAAAAACACAATGTACTCTAAGAAAAAAACATCTAATAATGAAAATATTTCTAAAAAAGAAAAAAATCCCAAGTTAAAAGAATTAGATTATATTAATGAAAAAATTGATTATTTTAATAATGAATATATAGATCGATATATCTCATATAAAAAAGCCAATCCAAAGTTATCTATAGAGCAAGTTATTATTAATGTTAATATTGGATTAGACTATCCCTACTATGAAAATATCCATGAGTCAAAATATCTAAACACTAATTATATGATAGTAAATAAATATAATTTCTTAAATAAAGACTACATTCCTGAAGATTTGCAAGCAATTAATAGTAAATATTCTAATGGTGAAAAATTAATGGTTAGTTATGCTAAAGATGCTTTTGAAAAATTAGCAAGCACCGCTGAAAGTGAAGGTTTCAATATATTGGCTATGTCAACTTACCGCAGTTATGACTATCAAAATAGTCTTTATAATAATTATGTTTCTTTAGACGGTACACAAAAAGCTGATACATATTCAGCAAGAGCCGGTTACTCTGAACATCAAACTGGTTTAGCAGCTGATGTCTATAATAAAGAAAAACCCTATACTGAATTTGAAGATACTAAAGAATTTACTTGGATGCAAGAAAATGCTTATAAATTTGGCTTTATCCTAAGATATCCCGAAGATAAAGTTAGTGAAACAGGATACATGTATGAACCATGGCATTATCGATATGTTGGAGAAGAAATTGCTAAATATATTCATGAAAAAAATATCACTTATGAAGAATACTACGTAAAATTTATAGAAGGAAAAAAGTAAAATACTAAAAGAGCACATAATATTTATGTACTCTTTTATAATGCTCTAACTTCTTATAATTAATCAAAATTCTTTTTAAAATATTTATATAATTCATAAAACAAAGTAAATATAAACCAAAATAACAAAAGCATATTACTTACTTGAACAATAGCCAAAATAGTTTCATTCTTATATAAATCAACTACATTTATCAAATCAACACCACTATAACTAGCTAAAGCCATAAAAGACATAAACAAAAAATACAAAATACTAAAGAAAAAATAATTTACACCTTTTTTAAAAGTCGTCATTTTAGTACTAAAAACTGTTCTCAATATCATAGCTGTAACAAATATAATTATAAAAAAATAAGCAATTGTTGATGGAAAATAAATATAATTCATTATAGCTTTTATAAATGAGTCTAAACATAATTTAGCATAATCACCATAGCTTATCATGATACCAATTAAAAAGCCAATGTAAATACCTATAGCTATTATTTGGACTATTTTATTATTTTTTCTCAAATTAAAAAGCAAAATAAAAAATAAAAGAAGGCTTATTATGAACATCTCGATAGCTAAAAATGAGGAAAAAATATATTTAAATAAAACACCTATTTTACCTATCAAAGATAAATTCAAAAGTATCACCTCCTTCTATACTAATTCAGCAATATAGACAGTCTGAGTACTATTATCATCCTTTGTACAAGTAACCATTGTTAAAGTTGTTTTCTGCGTATTTCTTGCAATTGTAACAATACCTTTTTTAGGAACAGTATAAATATTAACTATTTTATAATTATATTTTTGTTTATTATAAGTAACAAAAACATCATCACCAACATTAAGTCTATACAAGTAAGCAAAATAAGATATATATGCAGTACCAGAATGAGCCATTAAAATTAAATTGCCATTAACTACATCAGGCAAAGTAGATCCTTTAACCATCGTAACATTATACTCTATATTATTGTATTTTGAATCAGTATTATAAAAACCCCTTTTCAACCCAATCTTCGGAATTTCCAAAACTCCCAAATATTTATCATAATCTATATAATATTGTTGTTGCTCATGAATTTCCTCTTTTGTAGGTACTGGTTCTTGAACATTTTCAACAACCGGAGTATTATGAATTATCTCTTTTGTTGTTGAAACATCCATCATAGCAATTTTCATTTCTGAAAATACATCATTTTTTAAACGAACCAAATATCTCCAAGAAATAGTAAGAATTCCAAAAAATATAAGTAAAGAGCCAAATAGCAACAAATGGCTCTTTTTCAAACTATTCTTTAACTTGTTTATTCTTTGCATTTGCGTATACTATACCTACTCCACATAACAATACAATTAAACCAATAAAGTAAATGGTCTGAGCCATAGATGAACCAGTATCTGGAGCTGGAGCAACCTCAAATTCAAAAGGTTTTTTCTCTACAACAGGGTTAAATCTTAATGAAGTAATTTCTTGATAACTCTCAGGTGTAACAGTAGTTGCAAATCTATCGGCATATGCTACATCAAAATTAGCTGAAATTTCTACTTCTACCTTTGATGCCTCTTGTACTGAATCAATAGGAACTCTAACATAAAACTTAGTACCTGGAGCAATATTAGTTAAATTTTCAATTTTCTCTCCTTCTTGATTTGTAATAATTGTATCTGCTGGTGCTGTATCAGGAATAGTTATTGAAAATCCTTTAAAACTACCTAAAGAACTATCTAACAAAGTAGCTTGAACATTTATTAATTTAGAAAAGTAATATTTTTCTGAAGTATCAACTGATACATCACCTTCAGCTGAAACATTTAAACTATAAATAGATGAATTACTATTATGATATTCTATAGCTTTATTAATCAATTGACGAATAGTTAAATTCTTTCCTTTAACTTTATAACTATCTATTAATGTATGATCTTCTGAAGTATATCCTACAGTAGTAGCACCTTGTAATTGATTTCTATTAGGACCATATTTTAAATAATGAGCATTCTCAACATGTTGATAATCTAAATCTTGCATATTTTGCTTATCTGATTGATAACCAGTCTTACCCAAATAATAATATATTGCAGCTTGAGTTAACCAAGTATCTATTTTATGATTAGTATCTGATCCTTGAATTGGGAAAGCTGCCTCTAATTCTGTATTTGGATAAAGATTAGAAACCAAATATAAAAATCCAACATCTTTAATCTGTCCATTATCAACTATTTTGTAACTCTTATCACCATTTTCTGGGAAAGTAATATTCCTTTGAATACAAAATACTGGAATATATTTCTTACCTCCACTACAACCATCACTACTTCCCTCACAAGTTAATTCTGCATAATGCATCTCAACAGGGAATGATGTATCTGATAACATGATTATTTCATCCGTATTACCAGTTTCCTTCTTAACATTAAAACTATCTAGATTTGCAAGTTGATCACCTTGAAGAGAATTAGCTGCATAAGTAACCTGATTAAAGCCAACTGCTACTAGTGAAACTACTGCAAATATAGCAACAAAGAAAGCCAAAATTGAAACACCATCAATTTTTCTTTTCTTATTGTGATAATTATTATTATCGATATAAATTTTTTCCATCTTACTCACCATACCTTCTTACTTTCATTATAACATAAATTAATTATTTTGAAAGTGTTTTTTTCTGAATATCAAAAATATCTTTACATTTTGACAACTTTACTTTTGACTTTACATAAATAGTTGCTAAAACATCTCCTTTTCTGACTTTTTCACCAACTAAATAATGTAATCTAATACCTACACTAGAATCAATCTTATCATCTTTTTGAATTCTTCCTGCTCCCAAAGAAATAGCTAGTTTTCCTAATTCCAATGCATCTATATTACTTAGTATTCCCGTTTTATCAGCAATTATATACTTTTCTTTTTTACTTACCTGTATTTTTTCTAAATCGCCACCCTGCATCTTAACAATTTCCAAAAACTTTTGATAAGCATAACCTTTTTCTAAAGCATCCTTAACTAAATGAAGAGCCTCATCTTTCGAAATATTTTTTCCCATAGAAACCAATTCAGAAGATATATCCAAACACAAATCTACTAAATAATTATCTCTTTCTTTACCCTTTAAAATATCTATAGCCTCTAAAACTTCTACACTATTTCCAATGGCATATCCTAAAGGAATATTCATATTACTAATCTTAGTTCGTACCTCTTTATGATATATCTTACCAATTTTTACCATTAATTCACAAAGTTTTTGAGCATCTTCCTCATTATTTATTAATGCACCTTTTCCAACTTTAACATCTATTAAAATTTTATCAGCTCCACTAGCAATCTTTTTACTCATTATACTAGAGGCAATTAAAGGAATTGATGACACAGTAGCAGTAACATCCCTTAAGGCATAAATAGCTTTATCCATAGGAGCTAAATCCTTTGTTTGCCCAGTAATAACAACACCAATTTTTTTAATCTGCTCATAAATTTCTTCATCAGTTAAATTTGTCCTAAAACCAGGAATTGACTCTAACTTATCTATAGTACCCCCAGTATAACCAAGACCTCTTCCACTCATTTTCATCATTGGACAACCACAAGCAGCAACTATAGGAGCAATAATCAAAGTAACTTTATCACCAATACCACCAGTCGAATGCTTATCAACTAAAATACCTAGTTCATCAAAATCTAAAATATCTCCACTATCAACAAATATTTTTGTCAAACTAAATACTTCTTCATCAGTCATCCCATTAATACAAATGGCCATAAGCAAAGAAGACATTTGATAATCAGCAACTTTTCCTTCCAAATAACCATTAAAAATAAAATCTAACTCTCTATAACTAAGCTCTTGTCCTAGCCTTTTCTTATTTATAATATCTACTATCATAACATTCTCCTAAATATATTAGATTCTCTTATTTTAAAATCAAACTCTTCGTATAAATGATGTGCTGCTTTCCTAGTATATGAAGAAGTTAACTCTATATAACTAGCTTTTTGTTCTTTTGCAAATTTTATTACATAATTCATAATTTCTTTACCTATGCCTTTATTTTGCATTTTTTTATCAACACAAACATATTCCAAATAAAATATCTTTTTTACTTTTATTATATCAATAACTTTTCTCATAATAAAATAACCAACTATTTTATTATCATTTAATGCCACGAATTCCAATGTATTTTCATCAAAACAATTTTTAGCTTTTTCTACTTCAAAATTATCCTTCAATATCTGAAATACATCATCATAATCATTATCTGTATATTTTCTTATACTTATCATAAAAATCATCCATCCTATAAATGATTGTATCAAATTTTATTAAAAAAGTTAATAGAAAAAGCAACTGACTTATGTCAGTTGCAAAAATTAGTCTTCATCTTCTTCTTTTTCTTCTTCATTTTCTTGGTCTTGTGTTTCTTCTTCATCTTCTTCTAGCCCATCCGTTTCTTCTTCATTTTCTTCGTCTTCTTCTGTTTCTTCCCGACTTTTATTGGATAAAAAAGTAACTTTTTCAGCAATTATTTCCATAATTGTCTCATTTTTCCCATCTTTTTCTACTTTCCGTGATTGGATTCTACCCTTAACACCTACAATATCACCTTTACCACAATATTCTGCTGTATTTGCAGCCACCGAATCAAATGCAACACAATCTATAAAATCGGTATCATAATTTCCCTCAGAATTTTTAAAACTCCTTGGTATTGCCAAACCAATAGTCGCAACACCAACACCCTTTTCCGATTTATTGATGGTAACATTTCTTGTAAGTCTTCCAACCAATATAATTTGATTTAACATGTCTCACCTCCTTTCATTGCCCCTATATTACAAAAAAATTTTTTTCTATGCAAACGCTCAATTATAAAAATTGAGCAACAAATCAATTCAAAAAAAATGAAATTTCCCTAGTGAAAATTTCATTTTCAAAAACAAAATATACTTGAAATTTAAAAATTAGTAAAAATTTAAAAATTATAAATTATTTTTAATTAACTGATTTAACTCAACGGCATACTCCATAGGCAATTCTTCTCTAAATTCTTCCAAAAAGCCAAGAATAATTAATTCTGTAGCCCTTTCCCTAGAAATCCCCCTACTTTCCATATAAAACAAATTTTCTTCATTTATTTTAGCTACTGTAGCCTCATGTTCTATATTACTACTTATGTTATAGCAAGCATTAACAGGAATGGTATCACTCTTTGAAAATTCATCAAGAATTAAAGTATCACATTTGACATTACTATTACTATTTAAAGCATCCGTATTAATAAAAGCTTTTCCTCTATAAGTAGCATTACCACCATTTCTTGCTATACTCTTAGAAATTATATTACTCTTAGTATTCTTGCCCAAATGAATCATACGAGCTCCACTATCTTGTATTTGCCCCTTTGAGGCAACACTAATCGTAATACAAGTACCAGTAGAATTATCTCCTTTTAAAATACAACAAGGATACTTCATTGTAACTTTACTTCCAATATTGCCATCTATCCATTCCATGGTACCATTTTCATCTACCAAAGCTCTTTTTGTAACTAAATTATAAACATTATTTGCCCAATTCTGAATAGTAGAATAACGACATTTGCTATTCTTTCCTACATAAATTTCTACAACAGCAGCATGTAAAGAAGATTCACTATAAGTAGGAGCAGTACAACCCTCGATATAATGCAAATCACTATTATCATCAACTATAATTAAAGTCCTTTCAAATTGTCCCATATTACGACTATTAATTCTAAAATAACTTTGTAAAGGCCTATCTAATTTAGTATTAGGTGGTACATATATAAAACTTCCCCCACTAAAAA
This sequence comes from uncultured Bacilli bacterium, assembly GCA_947594675.1. Next base: position 1,965 of record CANQEF010000035.1, on the reverse strand, counting down.
CACTACCATTTAAAGCAGCAAATTTATTTTCCCCATTATTAACAATCTTTCCAAAATACTTTTTTACTAATTCTGGATACTTCCTCATAGCAACTTCAATAGAAGTAAAAATAACTTTTTTATTAGTTAATTCTTCTAACATACTATGATAAATTACTTCACTTTCATACTGTACACCCATTCCACCAAGATGTTCTTCACTTTCCAAAACTCCTAAAGAATCTAACTCTTGAACCACTGGTTTTAAAACATTATTCCAATCACTTTGAATTTTTTCATCTCTTTTATCTGCCTTGTAATAGATAATATCATTAAAATCAAGCTCAATCTTAGGACCAAAATTAGGCATATCAAGATTATTAAACTTTTTAAAACTTTCAAGACGATACTTTCTTATCCAATCATCTTCATTTTTTATCTCAGAAATTTTTTTAATATTTTCCTCATTTAGTCCAATAATCTCCATATTTTTCACCCACAATCTAATTTATTTCTCAGAAAGACCTAACATTTTTTCCATCGCAATACCTGGAAGTAAAGCACAATTTTTCCTATTTGGTTGCAAACTATCATAGACATTTAACTCACCTAATAACTCTTTATCATACTCTTCTTCATTAATCATCTTCTTATAGTTATCTAATATTTCTCTAACTAAAGAAATCTTTTTTCCAATTAAACTTCTAATTAATATAGAACTAGCAGAAGTACTTATAGCACAAGCCTCTCCATCAAAGCGAATGTCGACTACTACGCCATTTTCTATCTTCATCATAAAATCTAAATTATCAATACAGCTTTCACTACTACTATTAACTTTCAAATAATTATCCTCATTAACTAATCCTCTATTCATGGGATTTTGATAATTATCTAAAATTATTTCTCTACGTAAATTGCTATCCATAACTATATCACCTAAATTACTACTCTAAATATTTCTTCACTTCTTTTTAAAACATCAATTAATTTTAAAATATCCTCTTTATTATTATAAAAATACAAACTTACACGAACAGTATTCTTTATTTTCATTTCATCTTTTAATATCTTAGCACAATGATTTCCAGCTCTAACATAAATATTATAACTATTTAAATATACAGAACTATCTTGAGCAAAAACTCCATCAATATTAAAAGAAAGTATTCCACTATTAGAATTTTTATTATATAAAATTATATTAGGAATTTTTTCTAATTCAGAAACTAAAAAGCTTTTAAGCACTACTTCATAATCATGAATTTTAGATATACCAATACTTTCCAAATACTTTATTGCCTCTCCAAGTCCAATAACTTCAGCAATAGGCGGTGTCCCAGCCTCAAATTTACTTGGTCCTTCCTTCAACTGATAAGTACCATCAGACTCAAAAGTTTGATTCATTCCTCCACCATAACATAAAGGATCCATTTTTTCCATTAATTCTTCTTTCGCTACTAATACTCCAACTCCCGTTGGACCACACATTTTATGTCCCGAAAAACTTAAAAAATCAATATTACTTTCTGAAAAATCCACTTTCATATGAGGAACACTTTGAGCAGCATCTACATTAAACAAAATACCTCGATCCTTACAAATTTTACCTATTGTCGTTATATCTCTTACATCACCTATTACATTAGTAACATGGGCAATTGAAATAACTTTTGTTTTCTCTGTAATTGTTTTTTCTATATTCCGAACAGTAAGCTCCATATTATCATCAAGTGGTGCATATTTAATAACGATGCCAATTTCTTCACTAAGTTTTAACCATGGAAGTACATTAGAGGCATGCTCAGCTTTAGAAATAATTACTTCATCATCCTTTTTTAAAAACTTTCTCATATAGCCAAACACCACAGTATTTATAGACATCGTTGTACCACTTGTAAAAATTACTTCCTGTTCTTTACAATTAACAAATTCAGACACTATTTTTCTAACACCATCATAAGCTTTATTTGTTTTAATAAAATG
>CANQEF010000034.1 GCA_947594675.1 uncultured Bacilli bacterium | reverse complement strand
CTAAATCTATATCAGGATTATCTATATAAGCAACACAACCATCAATTATTTCGCCTAAATTATGTGGAGGAATATTTGTAGCCATACCAACAGCAATACCAGTAGTACCATTTACCAAAATATTAGGAAATCTTGAAGGCAAAACAGTTGGTTCCTTCTCACTTTCATCAAAATTAGGTACAAAATCAACAGTATCTTTATTAATATTTCTCAAAAGCTCAAGTGATATTTTAGATAATCTTGATTCGGTATAACGCATTGCAGCTGCACCATAGCCTTCAATATTACCAAAATTACCATGTCCATCAATTAACATATAACGATATGAAAAATCTTGTGCCATTCTAACCATTGCCTCATAAATTGAAGAATCACCATGTGGGTGAAAATTACCCATAACTTCTCCAACCGTTTTAGCACTTTTTCTATGTGGCTTATCAGGTGTATAACCAGAAACAAACATTGAATATAAAATACGACGATGTACAGGTTTCAATCCATCTCTAAGATCAGGAATAGCACGAGCAGTTATAACACTCATCGAATAATCCAAAAATGAGTCTTGCACTTCTTTTACAATATTGTTTTTTTCTAATCTATCCATTTTGAAAACCTCCTAAATATCTAAGTTAGCATAAGTAGCATTCTGTTCTATAAATTCTCTACGAGGTTCTACTTCCTCACCCATTAATTTAGAGAAAATTTCATCAGCCGCAATAGCATCCTCTACAGTAATTTTCCTCAAAACTCTTTGATTAATATCCATAGTTGTTTCATTCAATTCTTCTGCATCCATTTCACCTAGCCCCTTCATTCTTGCTATTTCATATTTAACATTAGAACCCAAAGAAGCCAAATATTCATCTCTTTCCGCATCATCCAATACATATTTTCTGGTCTTACCATGTGTAATTCTATATAGTGGAGGCTGAGCTGCATAAACATGACCAGCTTCTACTATAGGCTTAAAGAAACGATAAAATAAAGTTAAAAGTAACACACGAATATGACTACCATCAACATCAGCATCAGTCATAATAATTATTTTATGATAACGCAACTTAGATAAATCAAACTCCTCACCAATACCAGTACCAAATGCCGTAATTATCGTTCTAATTTCCTCATTAGACAAAGCTCTATCAAGCCTAGCCTTTTCAACATTTAAAATCTTACCACGCAAAGGCAATATTGCTTGAGTCATACTATCTCTACCTTTAATAGCAGATCCCCCTGCTGAATCACCCTCCACTAAAAATATCTCACTTTCCTCAGCATTTTTACTCTTGCAATCAGACAATTTACCATAAAAATTAGTAATATCCAAATCACCTTTTCTTCTAGTAAGCTCTCTTGCCTTCTTAGCGGCTACTCTAGCCCTACTTGCTGTCATAGCCTTATCCAAAATAATTCTTGCTTGATCAGGATTTTCCATCAAAAATCTTTCAAAAGATTCAGAAAATATTCTATCAGAAATTCCTCTAACCTCACTATTTCCAAGTTTGGTCTTTGTCTGACCTTCAAATTGAGGATTAGGATGTTTAATTGAAATAATCATAGTAATTCCTTCACGAACATCATCACCAGTCAATGAATCATCTTTTTCCTTCATCAAATTTGAATTAACTGCATACTTATTAAGTATCCTAGTTAATGCTCTCCTAACACCATCTTCATGGGTTCCTCCTTCAGGAGTTGTTATATTATTTACAAAAGAATAAATACTTGAATTATAAGTTTCATTATATTGCAAAGCAACCTCAACTTTTATATCTTGCTCTTCACCTTCTACATAAACAATACTATCATGTAGAGGTCCTTTATTTTTATTAATCATTTGAACATATTCAATAATACCGCCTTCATAATAAAATGAATCTTTTTTATCAGGTTCTCTATCATCATACAAAGAAATACGAAGACCTTTGTTCAAAAATGCCAATTCTTTTAATCTCGTTTTTAATATTTCATAATCATATACAGTAGTTTCAGTAAAAATTTCATCGTCTGGTAAAAAATGTACAGTTGTTCCCGTTCTATCTTCATCACACTTATCAATAATTTTTAAATCATCTTCAGGATGACCACCCTTACTAAAACGTTGATAATAAACATTTCCGTTTTTATAAACTCTAACTTCTAGCCAATCACTCAAAGCATTAACAACACTTGCACCAACTCCATGTAATCCACCAGAAACTTTATATCCTCCACCGCCAAATTTTCCACCAGCATGAAGAACAGTATAAACTGTTTCCACAGTACTTTTACCAGTTTTTGGATGAATATCAACAGGAATTCCACGACCATCATCCTTTACAGTTATACTATTATCTTTGCCAACAATTACTTCAATATGCGAACAATATCCAGCCAAAGCCTCATCTATAGCATTATCAACAATTTCCCATACCAAGTGATGTAATCCTCTTGAACTAGTTGTACCAATATACATACCAGGTCTTTTTCTTACAGCCTCTAACCCCTCCAAAACCTGAATTGCAGAAGAATCATAATTTACGTTTACTTTTTCATCATTCATATCTATTACCTACTTTCTTTCTACATTACCTTCTTTTACCTCATATATAAAAGCCTTTTCTACAAAATTTTTCTTAATATTTTTCAAATCAGTTGTTGTCAAAATACTTTGAATATCATAATTCCCAACCATCTTTAGTATTTTATTTCTCTTACTAATATCAAGCTCACTAAAAATATCATCTAAAAGTAAAACAGGATAAGAACCACATTTTTCTTTAAATATCTCAATTTCTGCCAATTTAAATGATATAATAGCTATTTTCTGTTGGCCTTGTGACCCATAAAATTTCAAATCTTTATCATTAAATTTGAAATAAAAATCATCTCTATGAGGACCATATATAGTCATACCATTATTTAACTCTTTCATATAATTTTTTTTATATTTATACTTTAAACTTTTACGAAGAGATTCACTATCATAACAATCTATCTCTATATTCGGTAAATAAACAACTTCAATATTACCATCATTAGTAATTTTATTATAATAGCCATTTATATTTTTATTAATTAATTCAATGTATTCTTTCCTTAATTGATAAATAATTACCGCTTTTTCTATTAATCGATCAGTTAAAACATCTAAATAATTCTTATCAGCAATACTATTATTGTATAATACTTTTAGATATTCGTTTCTAACTTTAAGTATTTTATTATATTCATTATAAGTATTTAAATAAGTTTTAGAAATTTGAGAAAGTTGTATATTTAATAAATTTCTCCTCACATTAGGGGAAGATTTTACTATTTCTAAATCATCAGGGGTAAAAATTATTATATTCAAATAAGAAATATAATCAGCAATCTTCTTAATATCTGTATTATTTACTTTTAAATTTTTACCATCTTCAGTTACACCAACTTCTAACTTAGAAATAATTTTGTCTTTTTTTATAACTCCTTTTATTAAACACTTTTTTTTATTAAATTGAATTATATTAGGATTATAACTAACTCTATGGGATTTTGTAAGAGCCAAAATAGTTATTGCCTCTAAGATATTTGTTTTTCCTTGAGCATTATTTCCAATAAAAATATTCATATTATTACCAAGAGTTATATTCATATTTGAATAATTTCTAAAATTAGTAAGATTTAATTTAGTGATTTTCATTTATTAACCTTTAAAAGACTCATATAATCACCTATCCCCTATCTCAGTATTCCTATACATACACCTACATTATATCACAAAAAGGCCTTTAAAACATAAAAAAATAGTTTTTGTAACTATTTTTTATATTATCTTAAATTATTTTACTATTAAGATTTTGTTTCTAAATTATTTTTACGTTTTCTTAATATATAATCAAGTCTTGTCGCCCTAGAAATTTGATTCTCAATACTTCTAAATGTAGCTGGAATAATTATTTCCATATCATTATCAAATATAATTTTTGTACTAGTTGAATCAATAGGTTCAAAAGATTTGACTCTATTTAAAGAAACCCATGCACAATTATCTGAAGATGGTGATGTTGTTGGAAAAACTATCAAATTATTTGAATCTTCAACAACTATCGGAATCTTATATTCTGCACCCAAAATAGACTTAGCACTTTCTTTTCGTCCATCATAGGTACTACCAAAGTATTTACAACTATCCTCCATAATTTCAAAAGGTTTTTGTTGTACAATATACCTCTGATTGTCTTCATAAATAAGACTATCATCTGCATTATTTGGCAAAACAGCCAACGTTCCATAATTTACTTCATATTTCATAAAAAATCCCCCTTAATTGAAAACACTTCTCCCGTGTTTTCACCAAAATAATAACATACTTTTTTGTCGAAATTTGCCAAATTTTGTCGAAACCAATTTTTTTCTCTCATAATTATTATTAACAATAACTTAAAAAATTAACTAAAAAAAAACCATTTTTTTTGGTTTTTTTTATTAATACGTCCTAATAGGTAAAACTAATTGAGTTAAAGTATCATCTTCTGAGGATTTAATTAAAATAGGTTTAATTTCTCCAACAAAGTGAATATCCACATTTTCTGTGGAAAAACTTTTTAAAGCTTCCATCATATATTTTGCACTAAAAGATATCTTTATATCTTCTGTATTATTCTTAGAAATAGCCATTTTTTCTTCTACTCTACCAACTTCTGCAGAACTACTTCTCAAAATAAGTGTATTTCCAACAGTTTCCAAAGTAACAATATTTTTTTCTTTATCACTTGTTAAAATACTAACTCTATCTATAACATTATAAAATTCATCTAAATTTGTACTAACAACCATTAAAGACTCTTCTGGTAATAAATTAGAAGTATTAGGATAAGATCCATTTATCAAACGAGATTCAAATTTTAAATTACCAGTTTTAAACAAAATTTTATTATTAAATATATGTAATTCAACAATATCATCATCGCCAGCTAAAATTTTAGAAAATTCAATAATATTATGACTTGGAATAATAATGTTATAGTTATCTTCACTTGCCTTATCCAATTTAACTATTTTTCTAGCCAAACGATAAGAATCAGTTGAATTACATTCAAGAACATCTCCAACAATATTAAAATTAATACCTGTTAAAGCTGGCTTACTCTCCTCATTTGAAGTAGCAAAAGCTGTCTGATTAACAATATTTTTAAATACACCAGACTTTATTTCCACCTTTTTCTTACTTTCTTCTAATCCTATATTAGGATATTCACTTTCACTAATACCATTTAAATTAAATTCACTTTTTTCAGTATATATATATATTTTTAAGTCATCTACTACTTCTATATTAATAAATTCATCAGGTAATTTTCTAACAATATCTAAAATATATTTACCTTGAATTATAATACTACCTTCAGATTCTACTTTAAAATCCTTTTCATCAGTAGCATCTATAGATGTTTGAATTGTAATATCATTATCACTTGCTGTCAATACAAGTTTTTTCTTTTTTAATTCAAATTTTATTCCTGCTAATACTGGAATTAAATTTTTAGTAGAGATAGCTTTTGATACTTTATTTAATGCCTCCAATAAAATTTCTTTTTTAATTGTTAATTTCATATATTATTCCTTCTTTCTAATTTATTTATATTATTACAGTGGAAAATGTTTAAAACTCAACTTTAACCTTATTTTATAATGTTATTAAAATATTTTCAACTGTGGAAAACCTTATTAAAAAAAATTACTTTTGCACAATACCTATATCATTAGTTAATTTTTCTATAATATTACTTAAATCTTTATTGATTTTAATTTCTTCATCAATTTTTTCTACTGAATGCATAACAGTTGAATGATCTTTTCCGCCAAATTCTGTGCCTATTTTAGGAAAAGATTCTCCAGTAATTTTTCTACATAAGTACATTGCAATCTGTCTTGGAAAAGAAATGTTAGAACTTCTTTTCTTACTTCTTATATCATCAACTGATATTTGAAAATATTCAGATACAATTTTTTGAATCCTTTGAATGTCATTTTTCTCTCCCATTCCTTTACTAATGAAATCTTTTAGAGCCTCAATTGCTAAATCTAAATTAATATCAGCACCACCCATAATTGTAGAATAAGCTATAAGTCTTGTAATAGACCCTTCCAATTGCCTAACATCAGGACCGATATTAGATGCGATATATTCTATAACATCCTCAGGAATTTCTTTTTCAAAATTTCCTGCAATAATTTTTTTCTTTATAATTTCAGTTTTTAAATTAAAATCAGGTGGAAAAATATTAACTGTTAATCCCCAACAAAATCTCGTTCTTAAACGATCTTCCAAAAGTTTTAAATCATCAGGAGACCTATCCGACGAAATAATTATTTGTTTGCTATCATTATATAACGTATTAAATGTATGAAAAAATTCTTGCTGAGTTTTTGAAGCTCCACCTAAAAATTGAATATCATCTATCAATAACACATCAATATTTCGATATTTATTTTTAAAAAAATCCACATAATTAAAATTTGTATCATTTTCATCTTTTTTATTAATACCAATAAAATCTTGTATAAACTGATCACTAGTTACGTATAATACTCGTTTTTTCGAATTTTCAACAATGTAATTTCCTATGGCATGCATTAAATGAGTCTTACCAAGTCCACTATTTCCATATAAAAATAAAGGATTGTACATATTACCAGGATTTTCAGCAACAGAAAGTGCCGCAGCATGAGCAAATTTATTACTATTACCGACAATAAAATTTTCAAATAAATACTTTTTTTTCAAATTAGTCGAATCATATTTAGGTCTTTCAAATTCAGTTATATTAATAATTTCATCAGTTTTTTTCTCATCAAATTCTAGACCAACAATTTCTTCTTCTAATATAAATATCAATTCATAATTAGTACCTGTAAGCTCATTTATCTTATTATCAATTAAATCAGAATAATTTTCCATCAAATGTTTTTTATGAATTGGCATAGGTACTATAATGTAAGCTTTATTGTCTTCTAAACGATAAAGTTTCGTATCTTGAAACCAAGTAGTGAAAGATAGAGATGTTAAATCATCTTTGATAGAATCTAGAAACTTAGACCATAATACATCGACATTCATTCCACCATCTCCCCACAAGAATTAAATCAAGTTACGATTAATATAACCCAATTTGTGAAAAAAATAAACCCAAAATTTTAAAAAAATTTTTTCAACAATTAATCCACAATTTTTTCAACAATTTATTTCTATATATACCAATAGTTATATTAGTTTTCCACATTTTCCACAATTTTTTATGCACATGTATTTAAAAGTTTTTCCACATACCTGTGTAAATTGTTAAAAAAAATAAATTTTCCATAATTATTGTGGAAAAAAATTTTTATTTATTTTTTGATCAAATAAACTTTATCTCTTATAGAAAGTAAATAAAAATATTATATTTTCAATATCAAGTATCTAATTTAAATAATTTTTAATAAGATTTTTAAAGTTACAATGTCTTCAATAATATTTTTATCCACAATTATTGATACATTTTTAATAAATGTATTTTAACAAATATTATTTAGGTGGTTAACAAAACTATTAAATAATGATATTATATTCATTGAGAAAACAACTCCTTAAAGCCTTTTAAGCTTAGAGCTTATATTAAAGGTCTGTTTATTTTGTGATAAATTAATTATATAATAGTTTTAAATTTTTGAGTGTTTTCTCTTTTTTTATATAATTTTACATTTTCCCACATCTAGTTTACTACATCTAAATAAAGATTTTAATTGACAAAATACCCAAATTCTTATTATAATAATGTAGATTTATGACTGGAGGTATATTTTTATAAAAACTTTTTATTTAAATACATTTATTAAAAAGAAATACTTTGCAGCTTAAAGAAATGCTTATGTGTGTTCTAATAAATAATATAGTCTAAATACAATCTTAGAATTGTTTTTTAGACTTGTAGTACACTCATCCTAAAAATTAGAATATTAAATATTGTTCAAGCAAATTTTTGAACAAATAGAAAGGAATGAAACTTATAATGAAAAGAACTTATCAACCAAATAATCGTAAAAAAGCCAAAAGATTAGGTTTTTTTGCTCGTAAAAAAACTAATGTTTTAAACCGTCGTCGCCGTAAAGGACGTAAAAAACTTTGCGCTTAAATACCGCTGTAAATTCAGTGGTTTTTTACTTTATTAAGGAGGCTAACAATGAAAAAACTATATATTGTGAAGACATCTAAAGACTTTGAAAAGATTATTTCTTCTAAAAATTTAGTGAAAAATCAAAGTTTCATAATCTATAAAAAAGCAAATACCCTCCCCTATGATCGATTTGGAATATCAGTTAGTAAAAAATTAGGCAATGCTGTTTTTCGTAATAAATACAAAAGAAAAATAAGAGCAATTATCGATAATTATAAAAAAAGCTACAATTATCATAAAGATTATATTATAATATTTAGAAAAGGAGGAGAAAATAAATCATTTCAAGATTTAGAAAAAGATTTTCTCCAACTTATGAAAGAAAAAGGAAAGGACAATTAATATGAAACAAAACAGTCAAAAAATAAAAATTTTATTTGTCCTATGTTTATTCATTTTTTCAACAGGCTGTACTAAAGTTTTGACAGATAAAAATAATAAACCTGTAAAAAATGAATTAACTGGTCAAAATTTAACAGAAAATATATTATGTAAACCTACAAACAAAGAAAGTCTTAAAACTTATAAAGAAAATAAAGTAAACATAGACAAATTACCAGATTGTAAGAGTTTTAAGATAACTTCTGGCAAATACGAAGGATTATGGACAAGCCTTTTTGTTAAACCATTAGCTTTTATATTAATATTAATAGGAAAATTAATGAACAATTATGCCTTGTCAGTAATTAGTGTTACCTTAGCAATTCGTCTAATAGCTTTTCCAGTTACTAAAAAAACAGCGATGCAATCAGAATTGATAAAAAAAGCTCAACCAGAATTAGATAGAATTCAAAGAAAATATAGAGGCAAAGAAGATCAAGAGTCTATGATAAGACAAAATCAAGAAATGATGATGGTTTATAAAAAATATAATATCAATCCCCTATCAGGTTGTCTGTTTGCTTTTTTGCAATTACCATTATTTATTGCCTTTTTAGAAGCTATTCAAAGAACACCAGCTATCTTTGAAGATACAATGCTAGGCTTAGAATTAGGTACAACACCAATGGTAGGATTTTCTTCATCAACATTTTATGCCTACATAGTCCTAATGATAATAATAGCCTTAACAACTTTCTATTCTTTTAAAATGAATTCAACAGCAAATATGCAAGATCCTTCAATGAAAATGATGCCAATAATGATGTGTGGTATGATAATAGTAACTGCCCTATTCATGCCATCAGGTTTAGGTATATATTGGGTAACATCTAATGTATTCACAATTATCCAAAATATCTTAGTAAAAAGGAGCAAAGAAGTATATGGAAAAGCATAATTATACTGGCAAAACAAAAGAAGAGGCAATCAAAAATGCAACAATTGACTTACAAGAAACAGAAAACAACTTAATAATAAAAGAATTTTCTGAAACAAAAGGTGGTTTATTTAAAAGTAAAAAAGTAGAAATCCAAGTAGTCGAAAAACGAGAAGTAATAAAATACATAAAAGAATTTACAATAAAACTTTTAAAAAATATTGGTGTATCTGCAAATATAGAAATAAAAAATAAAGAAGAAATTCCAATATATACAA
>CANQEF010000033.1 GCA_947594675.1 uncultured Bacilli bacterium | reverse complement strand
ATATAATGTAAAAATAGAAATAAGTTTATACAAAAATTATAAAAAAAAGACAAAAAATTGGTTTTATATGATAGAATTAAAAGGTAGGAGAGTTTTATGAAGAAAAAGACAAATAAATCAAATGTAATAATTATAATTATTTTAATAGTTATTTTACTAATGCTAGGTTATTATAACTTTATTTATATGCAAAAAATAAAAGAATTAAAAGATGATAATGTAGAAAATTCACTTGATGATAATTCTAAAGATGAAGAAGGACAAGAAGAAGTTTTAGAAGAAGAATTAGAAGTAGATGATAGCTATGTTAAATATTTATTTAGTTTGACACATGCTCAGTATTATCTAAGTTATGATAAAAATATTTTTGATTATGATAAGAAAACACAAGAAGAAATGTCAATGGATGAGAAAACATCTTTAGCCGCTAATATATATGCTGATAAAGTAGAGGTTAATCCTGATAATACAGTGTATATTTCTAAAGAAGAAGTTAAAAGGGCTTATGAATTAGTTTTTGGAAAGAATACTTATCCTAATTTACAAGAGATAAGTTATAAATGTGGAAGTTTAACTTATAATGAGTTAACTAATAATTATGAAGGGTATAGCGGTTGTGAAGGTTCTTCTTTATTACAGATTCATGAAAAGATTATTAGAGCTTATTTAAAAGATGATTATTTGGAAATTACTTCGGCTTATTTATTTACAAATGCTGATGATGGTAAGTATTATCGAAGTGCTGATTTACAAGATGTAATAGATACTTATGATAAGGATAATAATTCTAGTATAAGTATTATTAATTATATAAATGCTAATTATAAGAAGTTAGGACAATATACTTATAAATTTAAAAAAGAAGGGTTATTTTACTATTACCAAGGTTTTTCTAAAGTAAATTGATTGGGTGCTATTTAAGGACCTTTTCTTTTGGATTTAAATTTGCTAAAATAAAAGTGGTGGTAGGGATGCGATTTAAATTAGATAATGATTATTATGAGGTAATAATTGAAAAGAAAAAGACTAATCGTAATTTATATATTAGAGTAACAAAAGATTTGGATATTAAAGTGACAACTAATTATTTAACTACTAATCATTATATAGAAAAATTGTTATATCAAAATACGGAAAAAATTAGAGATATGATAAAACAGCAACAAATAAAAAAAGAAAATAATTCAGGTTTTTATTTTTTAGGTAAAAAGTATAGAGTTATTTATATAGATGAGAAGAAGATATATTTTACAAATGATAAAGTATTTGTTTATAAAAATATTGATATTGATTATTGGTATAAGCAACAAGCTAAAATTTTATTTAAAGAGCATTTAGATAAAAACTATGAAAATTTTACTAGGAAAATACCAAGACCAACTCTTAGAATTAGAAAGATGACTACAAGATGGGGAGTTTGTAATGTACAAACACATGTCATTACTATTAATTTAGAATTAATAAAAAGAGATACTAAGTATTTAGATTATGTTATTATACATGAATTATCTCATTTAATTTATGGAGATCATTCTAAAAGATTTTGGAGTTTAGTTGAAGAAAATTTACCTAATTATAAAAAATATATACAAGAAATGAAGGAATTTTAATGTTTATAAGTAGTTTAGATAATAGTATGATAAAATATTTGTTAAAATTAAAACAAAAAAAATATCGTGATTTATATAATGAGTATATTGTAGAAGGATTACATCTGGTTAAAGAGGCTTATAAAAGTAAAGTTGTTAAGAAAGTGATTATTCTAAAAGGAAGGGATAATCCATTTGAAGAAGAATGTTTATATGTTAGTGAAGAAGTTATGAAAAAGCTTAGTGATTTAGATAGTTTTTCTGATATTATAGCTTTATGTGTTAAAAAAGAAATGAAAGAAATTACAGGAGATAAAATATTATTACTTGATAAAATACAGGATCCTGGTAATTTGGGGACTATAATTAGAAGTAGTAAAGCTTTTAATGTAGATACTTTAGTTTTATCTAGTGATAGTGTTGATTTATATAATAGTAAAGTGTTAAGAGCTACTCAGGGTATTTATAATTATTTAAATATTGTAAAGATGCCTTTAGAAGAGGCTATTGGTATTATAAAGAATAAGAATATTCCTTTATATGGGACTGATGTTAATCAGGGGAGAAATGTTAAGGAGCTTTCTAAAAAAGAAAAGGAAAGATTTGCTTTAATTATGGGAAATGAAGGACAAGGATTAAATCCTCAATATAAAAAAAGATGTGATAGTAATTTATATATACCTATTAATAGTGATGTTGAAAGTTTAAATGTTGCTACAGCGAGTAGTATTCTATTATATGAATTGAATGGAGAGTAGAATGGAAGAATTTATTAAGATAGGTAGGGTTGTTAGTACTCATGGTATTAAAGGAGAAATAAGAATATTATCAGATTTTTTATATAAAGAAAGAGTTTTTGTGGTAGGAAAAGATATTTATATTGATAATGTTTCTTATACTATTAAGAGTTATAGACATCATAAGAATTATGAAATGGTTACTTTGAATGATTATAATAATATAAATCAAGTGTTATTTTTAATGAAAAAAGATGTTTATTTTAGAAAAAAAGATTTAAAATTAAAAGATGATGAGGTTCTTGATGAGGAGTTAATTACTTTTAAGGTATTGACAAATGAAAAAAAAGAGGGAATAATAAAGGAAATCTTTTTAGCAAGTCCTACTAATAAGATATTAAGAATTTTACTTGATAAAAAGGAAATATTAATTCCTTATAATTCACCACAGATTTTAAAAATAGATAAAGATAAAAAAGAGATTATTATAGAAGTAATATAAGTGGGTGAGTAGATGATAATTGATATATTAACTATTTTTCCTAGAATGTTTTTAGATATATTTGAAGAGTCTATTTTAAAAAGAGCACAAGAAGAAGGTAAGGTTACTATAAATATTCATAATTTTAGGGATTTTACTAAGGATTCTCATAATAAAGTGGATGATACTCCTTATGGTGGTGGAGCTGGGATGGTTTTAATGGCTCAGCCAATATTTGATTGTGTAGAAAGTTTAAAAGATGAGGATTGTAAAGTTATTTTATTAACACCTAGTGGTATTCCTTATAAACAAAAAATAGCTTATGATTTAGCTAAAGAAAAACATTTAATTATAATTTGTGGCCATTATGAAGGATTTGATGAAAGAATTAGGTCTTTAGTAGATTTAGAAATTAGTATTGGAGATTATGTTTTAACAGGAGGGGAAATTCCCGCTATGGTATTAGTAGATTCAATAGTTAGATTAATACCAGGAGTTATTAATGAAAGTAGTCATTTAAATGATTCATTTAATAATGATTATTTACTTGATTATCCAACTTATACAAAACCTAGGAATTTTAGAGGAATGGAAGTCCCCGAAGTATTATTATCGGGAGATCATGAAAGAATAGATGAATATCGTAAGAGGGAAAGTTTAAGAAAAACTAAAGAAGTAAGACCTGATTTATTGGAAAAGTAGGTGTAGTATATGTATGTAGTAAATAAGAAAAAAAATAAGTATAAATTAATTGACAAAGAGGAATTAAAAAATATTAGTGGATTTCAAATGACTACACAAAATAAGACATTAACTATTGATAAAATGAAAGTTTCTAATATAAGAGTTAGTAATAAGAAATTAGCTCATTGTCTAATTTATGATAAAGTTAGTAAAAAATATAATAAATTAATAGCTATATTGACAGAGTTATTGGTTAGTGATGATGATAGTGGAGATAGTTTTAGAGAGGCTTTAAATGAAATAGAAAGATTTAAAGTAGAAATAAAATCTAAGTATAGAGAATATTTAAAGCAGAAGGAATTAGAATTTATGTCTAAACAATTAAGGGCTTTACAAAAAGAGGCTACAATGCGTTTATATGAAGTTAATGCACAAATTTATACAAGACAAACGGGTAAAGGAAAATAGGTAATTTTTCTTTTTCTTTTGACAAAAAATGTAAAATATAAAAAATACATCTTTAAAAATTAGTAATATTATATTATACTTGATACATAATAAGGAGGAAAAATTATGGATAAAAATGTTAAAGATAGCAATAGAGCATTTAAAATAGCAGCGATTTTTGCTATGTGTGTAGTAGTATTATGCTTATCTATAGCTTATGCTGCTTTATCACAACAATTAAAAATTCAAGGAACGGCTGAGGTACAAGCTGCAAGTTGGCAAGTTGAAATGCCAACTGAACCTACTATTGATAAAAGTGGGGATGATGTAGATGTTACTTATGATGAGGATACATCACAATCTGGTGTAACTTTAATTAAGAATTTACACATTGTTTTAAGAAAACCTGGAGATTATGCTGAATTACAAGTACCTATTACAAATAATGGTGATATTGATGCTTATTTACAATCAGTATCAACTGGTAAAGGTATAATAACTTGTACTGGAAGAGCTACTGATCTTACTAATAAAGCAAATGATGAAAAACTTATTTGTGGAACAGGAAATAATAATTCAGGAGCTAACGTAGTATATAGTGTATATTATGGAGAACAAGATGTTACTAGTGAGAATCTTGTTGGTGTAGATAGTAATTTGGGTCAAGGAGATTCTAAAAAAGTTAAAGTAAGACTTGAATTTTTAAATAGTGCTACTCAAATTCCTACAGATGCTGTAGATATAAAATTACCAGATGTTGCTTTTATGTTCCAACAAGCTAGTTAAAAAGACAGTTAAATGTCTTTTTTCTTTACATGTTTTAGGAGATATTAGAAGTAAAGTGTAAAAAGTTATAGAAAAAAAGTGTAAAATTTTAAAAAAAGACTTTTAAAGAAAAAAGGTTTGTGATACACTTGATACATAATAAAGGAGGAGAAAGAAAATTATGCAACAAAATAGTAATAACAGATCATTTAAAATTATAACAGTAATCGCATTATGCGTAGCAGTATTATGTTTATCAGTAGCATATGCTGCACTAACACAAAATTTGTCAATTGAAGGTACTGCAGAGGTACAAGCTGCAACTTGGAAAGTAAAAATGGAGAATTTTACTCCAGCTACTGGTGGTAATTTAACTTATACTAGTAATGAAACAACTATCAGTGATTTGGCAGTTACTTTTACTAAGCCAGGTGAGTCACAAACTTTGAGTTTTGATATTACAAATGATGGAAGTATTGATGCAGTTTTGAGCTCAATTACAGGTTTAGATTCTGGTTTAACTTGTTCTAGTGAAACAGCAACATCTGCAGATGATATTAAAAAAGTTTGTGGTGAGTCTAATAATGGAGTAGGTGGAACAGTAACTTATAAAGTAACTTACGATGGTGTTGCTTTGACAAATGGTACTACTGGACTTGATGAAAAACTTGCATTAAATTCTAAAGATACAAAGAAAGTATCAATTACTGTAACATATGATAAAGAACTTGTTAATGCTGATAATTTGCCAGAAGGTAATGTAAAGGTTACGTTGCCAACACTTGTTTTCAATTATAATCAAGCTGATTAATGTTAAAAAGACAGAGATGTCTTTTTTTTGACAAATACTATTTTTAAATAAAATGTAAACTTTAAATGTTTTTGTGTAAAGTTGTTAAGTAATACTTTTCAATAAAAAAAACTTGTGATACACTTAATACATAATAAAGGAGGAGAAAAAAATTATGCAAGAAAATAATAATAACAGATCATTTAAAATTGTAACAATTGTTGCATTGTGTGTTGCTGTGTTATGTTTATCAGTAGCATATGCTGCATTGACAGCAAAATTAGAAATAAGAGGTACTGCAGAGGTACAAAAAGCAACTTGGGATGTTCATATGGATGAGTCTTCTTTTAATCCAACAACTGGTGGTAATTTAACTTATACTGCTGATGAGACTACGGTAAGTGATTTACACGTTAAATTTACTAAACCTGGTGATAGTCAGACTTTAAAATTTAAAATCCACAATTATGGAGATATTGATGCTGAGTTATCATCAATTACAGGTACTGATGTTGGATTAGATAAGATTACTTGTACAGATGGCAGTCCAGAGGATAAGCAAAAAGTTTGTGGTACAGCTAATGACGGAGTAGGTGGAACAGTAACTTATACTGTAAGTTATGATAGTAATGATGTAACTACTAATGGTGCTAATGCAGTTGGTGATAAGAAATTAGCTGCAGGAAGTGAGGTTGAAGTAGTTATTACTGCAACTTATCTAAAAGATATTGTGTCTACACAATTACCAAGTGCTGCTGTTACTGTAAAATTACCAACATTTGTATTTAATTATGTTCAAGCTACAGCTGCTTAGTATTAAATGATTTGTATTAGAAAAGACAGAAATGTCTTTTTTTCGTAATAAGTTAGTTTCTTAAATAGACAGTTAGTTTACACTATCAAAAGGCGATATACTAATAAATTTTAAAAAAAAATGTAAAAAAGTTGTTTATAATAAAAAAAAGGTTTTCTTTAAAAAAAAATTGTGTTATACTCTATTTATACTAGGTGGGAGTGATGATTGGTGAGACACAGTAGATCGGTTAAAATCATGATAATTGTAGCCTTGGTTGTTGTTCTTACTGGTTTGACAACGGCATATGCAATGCTTACTCAAAAACTTATAATAAAAGGTTCTGCCGCTGTTGAAGGTGCTGATTGGGATGTTAAATTTGAAAGTGCTACCAGTGATTGTGAAACAACTTGTACAGGAGCTGATTGCATAGGTAAGGCAGTCTGTGCTAAGCCATCAATAGAAAACAATACAACCTTGAATATTAATACTATTTCTCTTTATGGTAAGAACGCTAAAGCATCAGTTACATTTAAAGTTAAAAATAATGGTACTATTGGAGCAGTCATTGGAGTCATTTCTGATATGATACCAATTTGTGAGGGATTAAGCTCCGTAACAGGAAAACCTGGTGTTTTAGATGGAAAAACTGATCCTAATGATGCAGATGGTAAAAGATTGTGTGATAACCTAGATATAACATTGAATTATAGTGGAGATTCTGGCTCAGGTAAAGTTAATGAAGGAGATGTTATTGCAGCCCAACAAAGTAAAGAGATGACTTTGACTTTTGCAATTAAATCTAGTGCTACTGATGCTGATTTACCTAGTGATGATGTAAGAGTCACCAATTTAAATTTATCAATGATATTTAATCAACTTAATGATAATTAGTTAAAAAGGGGAGATTTTATGAAAAAAGAATCTCAAAGAATTCTTTTGATAGAATCTTTACTAGCATTTATTGTTATCTTTACATTCTTTATAATTAAAGGCTTTAACATGTTAGTATATCTAGCTATCTTACTTATACCTTTAGGATTAAGTATTTGGCTTATGGGATTTCATCAAAGGGAAGAGAGAGCTTCTAAAGATGTCCTATTAACAATAATAATTTGGATTATTCTTTATTACCTAATTACTTATATAATGGGTTACTTTATTGGTTTCTTAAGAAATGGTTACTCTTTAACATTTAAAAGTATTTTGGTTAATTTATTTGAACAAACTGCTTTTATAGTAATAATAGAGTTTATAAGAGGAATTATTCTTAAGAAAAGTAAATATTTTAAACCAGGTATATTTATATCTATAATTGTTTTTTCAGCAATTGAATTGGTAACAAGATTTTCATTAGGACAAATTAGTACTAGGTTAGATTTCTTGGATACATTATTTACTTCAGTATTACCTATAATTAGTAAAAATGTTTTACTTACTTATTTAAGTTATTATACTTCAAGCTTTAATAGTATTATTTATAGAGTTTTGATGGAGTTACCGGCATTCTTTATACCAATAATTCCTAATTTAGGTAGTTATTTAAATAATACAGTATTAACAGTTATTCCTTTACTTTTAATATTTAATATAAATAAATCTTACTTTATGAAAAAAGAAAAGATTGTTGATAGTAGAAAAGATTTAAAGAAAAGGAAAATTGGAGTTGTAGTTACATGTGTACTAGCCGTATTACTTGGAACAATGGTTTTATTGGTTAGTGGAATTGGCAGATACCTAGCTCTTACGATAGGATCTGGAAGTATGACTGGAACAATTGACAAAGGAGATGTCGTTGTTTTAGATAAAAAAGATAAGAAAGTTTCTGAAGGTGATATAATTGCCTTTAAGAAAGAAGGTGTTATCTTAGTCCATCGTGTTGTTAAGATACAGAATATTCAAGGAGTAAGATATTACCATACTAAGGGGGACTACAATAAGTCTAAGGATAATTGGTTGGTTGAAAGTGATGAAATAGTTGGTAAATATAAATTTCATATCAAATTTATAGGATGGCCAACAATAAAACTAAATGAATGGATTTTAGGTGGTGATGACTAGTATGAAAAACGAAGATGAAAAAGAAAAAGAAGAAAAATTTAAGTTTCTAGATGATGATTCAAAATTCGAAGAAAGTACTAAGGAAGAAGAAGAAAAAAGACAAGATGAAGAAAAGAAAGATGACAAAGAAGATAAGCATGAAGAATTTAAAGAAGAAAAAGTAGAGAAAAAAGACAAAGAAGAGAAGAATAAAGAAAAAGAAGAAGAGCCATGGGAATATAAACATGTAGAGGCAGAGTCAAATGATACATCTTCTACAATATCTAATGATATTGGTAAAGGTATTTATTTAAGCTATGAAATGCGTGTTGCGATAATGGTTGTATCTGCTTTGTTATTCTTAGGTATAGCCTCTGGATTACTATTAGATGCATTTACTTATAATGAAAGTGAAATTATTGATTATAGTGAAAATAGTAATGTAGATTATAAGGTTTGCTTAGAGGAAAACACTGATTATTCTGAGAGTTGTCTTGGTCAGAATATGCAATATCTTTCTTTAATAACTAAAAATATTCCTGTTACTTTTAATTATGATGTAAAATTATCAAAAGCTAAAAAGTATGATATTGACTATTATGTAGTTGGTTCATTAAGAATAGTTGATCGTGATAATGAAGAAAAAGTATTATATACATCTGAAGATGTTTTAGTACCAAATACTAAGGTTTCTAATGAGGCTGATAATATTCAATTTACTAGTAACATTGAAGTTGATTTTAAACAATATAATAATTATGTAACTAGTTATAAGAGTAGATATTCTTTGAATGCTGATGCTTATTTAGATGTTGTACTTTACTTAAATGAAAGTACTGGTCCTAGAAGGGTTTCTTCTTTAACTGTTCCATTAGGTGTACAAACTTATGGTATTTCTAAGAGCCAAACTTTAAATAATAATCAAAGCTTTACTGTAAAAGAAGAAGGATGGAAATCTCGTAATATCTTTGATGTAGTTATTGGTCTTGTAATGTTACTAATTGCTATTGGTATTATTATTAGAGTAGCTAGATTAATGATTAAAGTTTCTAATTCTAAGAGTAAATATCAACGTAAATTATCTCAAATATTAAGAGAATATGATAGAATCATTGTTGTTGCTAGAAATGGTTTTGAAATGAATCCAAATAAGAAATTAATTAAGGTATTAAGCTTTAATGAATTACTTGATGCTAGAGATACTTTGGAAAAACCAATTGTTTATGTAAAAGTAAACGAAGTTAAGAGTGAATTCTATGTTGAAGATGTTGATAAGGTATATCAATATGTAATGAAAGATGCTGATTTCTAGGAGGCGTCTTTTTTTTGTTTATAAGGAATTTTCTCCTTATAAAGAATAATTTGTTCGATTGACAAGTACAAACATTTGTATTATATTGTAATTG
>CANQEF010000032.1 GCA_947594675.1 uncultured Bacilli bacterium | reverse complement strand
TTAAAAGGTTTTAAGGAGTTGTTTTCTCAATGAATATAATATCATTATTTAATAGTTTTGTTAACCACCTAAATAACATTTGATGTAGTAAACTAGATGTGGAAAATTATAAAAATATATAAAAAGAAAAAACACTCAAAAATTAAAAGTATTATATAATTTAATTTATCACAAAATAAACAGACGCTTAATAAACTTTCAGAGCTTAAAAAGTTTAATGAATTGTTTTCTCAATGAATACATCATTATTTAACAGTTTTTTTAATCACCTAAATAATATTTATTCTCTATATTTTATTATATTTTTAAAAATTAGTTTATTTTAAATGTTTTAGGACTATATTTGTATACAAGATACAAGGAAACTAGAGTATAGAAAATAGCAAATATTATTGAAATTAGGCAAAAGCCAAGATTATTCATAGAAATAAATGATGCATAGTAGCAAGCAATGTATGTAAGAAAAGTAATTAAAGTATAACTAATCTTTTTTAGTTGCATTTCACTGTTGAATGGTTGATCTAAATAATATATAACTAAGTAATGAACAGAAAAGAAAACACTTAAAGAGCTTATGTATAAAATATTTATGACGTATAAGAGAAAACTTTTTTCATTATTTAAAAATAATAATGAAATATTTCCTATAATAATTATTAATGTTGGTAGTAAATTCACTTTTATAAGGGTCATAAGTCTTTTTTTAAATAAGCCTAGTAAAACTTTTGGCTCTTTATAAAAATTATATTTTAACATGGCATGATCACAATTGAAAAACATAGCTTGGGTTACGATAGCTCCTCTATTTATAAAATACATTATTAAAATAAAGTAACTTGAATTGTTCATTAGAAAATTATGAATATAAGTATTTAAGTTAGAATTGTTATGGGATAAATAAATTAATATTAAATAAATGATTAATATTATGGCACTGTATCTTTTAGCACTTCGAAGAAGGATTTCTCTATGTCTTTCAAAGAAAATCGTATTAAATAAATCATATCCTTTTTTATTTTTAAGTTTTTTACTAGCAATAACAATATCTTTATTTTTTACTTCTAACATTTGCTGTCTTGAATAAGATGAGGATAAGTCTTGACTTAAAGCAGCATTTTTTGTATTAATCTTCTTATAAATAAGTTTATAATCTTCCACTTTAAATATATATTTAAGAGCAAATATTGATAATACTATGAAAAGTATTAAAGTTAAATAAATGCATTTAAAGGGAACAAAAACTTTTAGACAAGGAATGATTGCTAATAAAAGAAAAGTTATTAATACACCAAAATATAAAACATAATTATTTATCCAAACGTAAGAGTATTTTTTATAAAAAGCTATATTTAGTGATTCTCCTACTATTCTTAGAAAAAATGGTAATAAAATTAAACTTACTGTAGGCAATAAGGGTAATTGAAGATAGTGATTAAAAATTATAAAGCAAAAACTATTTAAAAGAATATTTTTTATTAGATCTTGTAATAAGTAGCTTTTTATAAATTTTGATGAGTCCATTTTAAAAACTATTATTGAGAAATATTTCTTACTACTAGTACTTAGTAATTTATTATTTATAAAAAAAACTATTATTGAAAAAATGAAATAAATATGTATAAATGTTTTACTCAATTGTGTTATATTTAGTAAGTTAGCTAGAAAAATAATGCTTAGAAAATAAAGACAGCGTATCAAAATAATTTTTAAAAAATTGAAAACTTGTACAATTACGTTTAATAATAATTTAGCTGTTTTGCTTTTATAAATATCTGTTGTAATTAAATCTTTTAAAATGGGTAATTTTCTTAAATTATAAATAAAGGAATTTATTCGATATGTATTATCTATTTTTAGTGATATTTTTAATGTATCAAGCATTTTTATCATCCTTTAAAACAGATATTATTTTATCTTTGTATTTTTTAGTATTTAAATTACTCTTCTCTACTTTAGCTAATTTTTTTTGATTTAAAATTAAAATTTCATCGCATAAATCCATTGCTAATTCAAGAATATGGGTAGAAAAGATGATAATATGATCTTTTTTTAGCGTTTTTAAAAGATTTTTCATTTCTTCTTGAACTACAATATCTAAGGATGTTAGTGGTTCATCTAATAATATAACTTTAGGGTTGGTAATAATGTTTATTAAAATTTGCATTTTATTTTTCATACCATGAGAGAAATCACGTAAAAGTTTGTCTTGATCTTCACTGGCTATTTTGACTAGATTAAAATAGTAATTTAAATCAAAATTAGTTACTTTATCTTTATTAATTTCTAGGAAGAAAGTTAAAAATTCTCTAGCAGTTAAAAATTCAGGCACGCTAGGTGTTGATATAACATAACCTATGTCTTTTGTTTGTAATTTGTTTTTTCCAAATTCATCTTCTATATAGAAAGAGCCACTGTCAATATCTATATCTTCATTGATGGCATTGAAAAAAGTTGTTTTTCCTACTCCATTACGTCCTAAAAGTCCATAAATTTTACCACTTTCAAAAGTAAAATTTATTTGTTTTAAGACTTCTTTTTCATTGTAACTTTTGGAAAGATTTGTTATTTCTAGTTTCATGATTAGTCACTTCCAAGGGATATTATATCAAACTTTTATAATTAGACAAAATAATTTTATTTGCTAAGTACCTAATTTATTTATTATTTATAATGAAATTGTAAGAATCTTTGCACATTTTTTCAAGATCTAATGTTGCTTGCCAACCTAATTCTTCGTAGGCTTTGGAACAATCAGCATAACAACTAGCAATATCACCTGGACGTCTAGCAACTATTTTATAAGGAATATCAACGTTATTTACAGCTTTAAAAGTATTTACTAATTCTAAAACACTATAGCCTTTACCAGTACCTAAATTATAGTAAAAAATTCCTTTATCTTTGAAAATTTTGTCAAGAGCTTTTAGATGTCCTTTTGCTAAGTCAACAACATGAATGTAGTCTCTTACTCCTGTTCCATCTTTTGTATTATAATCTGATCCAAATATATTAAGAGTTTCTAATTGTTTTGTTGCTACTCTAACAATATATGGCATTAAGTTATTAGGTATGCCTTGAGGATTCTCTCCTAAAAGTCCAGTTGGATGAGCTCCTATGGGATTGAAGTATCTCAAAATTGTTATGGAAAATTCTTTGTCAGAAATAACTACATCTTTTAGTATTTGTTCAATCATTAGCTTTGTTGTACCATAAGGATTTGTTGTTGATAAAGGAAAATCTTCCTTTATTGGTAGTGTTTTAGGATTACCATAGACAGTTGCGCTTGAAGAAAAAACAATTTTTTTACAGTTATATTTTTGCATTATTTTTAAAAGATTTATTGTTGATATAAGATTATTTTCATAATACATTAATGGTTTAGATACTGACTCGCCTACTGCTTTTAATGCTGCAAAGTGAATAACAGCGTCTATATGTTCTTGGGAAAAAATTTTATCAATGGCCTCTTCATTACAAAGATCTTCTTTATAAAAAGTAAGGTCTTTATTAGTAATTTTCTTTATTTTATCAATAACGTCTAGTTTAGAGTTGGAAAGATTGTCAACAATGACTACTTCATAATTATCATTTAATAATTCACAACAGGTATGACTTCCTATAAAACCTAGGCCACCTGTAACTAGTATTTTTGCTTTGCTTTTTTTATTGATATTATTGTATTCTTTTAGGGCACAATGCATTTCTTCTGCAATATTTTTATCAATAGTTTTTGCTAGTATCGCTTTATTTAGAAAATTTTCAAGTTCTTTGAATTTTAAATAAGATAATTTAAATTCTGTTTGAATTTCTAATGAGTCGTAATGTGTTTCTTCAAAATTAGGCATTTCATTGCAGGATATATGGAAATAATAGATTATACTTTTTGTATTTTTTTGAGTATTAAAATAATTTTTGTAGTAACAAGTAATTTTTAAGAAAGCATCTTCATCAATATTAACGTCTATTCCTGTTTCTTCTTTTATTTCTCTTTTTAGACAATCTTTTAAGCTCTCTTTATCATCTAAGTGTCCACCTGGAAATTGATAAGTATTATTGTTGTGAGCTAGTAATATTTCTTGTTTTGAATTGATTATTAATGCTTTTACTCTTACTACTGTATCAGAGATATCTTTATCGCTTAAATTGTCCTTATTTATAATTATTTCTTTCATGAATGTAAATTCCTTTCACTATTAGAGTACAAAGCTCTTTTAATATATAAATCTTTCCCAGTACTCAGTAATATTTGGAGTAACGGTATTAAAAATTAAATCTATTTTTTGAGCCATATAATCAGCTTTTCGCCAGACAATTTTGTCTGTGTTTAGGCAACTAGCTTTAGTTGGACTCATCATATATTCAAACGTTGATGCTCTATCTTCGGCCTCTGATGTTTGAGCGTAGTTATTTACAAATGGGGCATCTGGAGAAAAAGTTGCTTTGTAAGATAAATCATTTCTAACATTTCCATAGCTAAAATCTATTGGATTTAAAGTATTCCAACCACTAAAGTTATCACCATTTTTACGAATAAATTTTTCAATGTAATGAAAGACTTCATGATTAAAGCTTTCTATAAAATCGTATTGAAGCGCAATAGAAATATCAGCTCTTGTATTAAAAGCATTTGTTGCTCCCGTAACACCAGCTGTAGAATAATTTTTTACTAAATAGATTGTTAGGGGTATTCCTCCATTATATATTTCTTGAAAAAAGCCAAGGGGATATAGTGACATGCAATAATTTAAGTTATTTAAAGCCTCTTGTATTTTATATTCATTATCTTCTATGTATGTTTGAAGTCCTCCTACGCTATACCCATTAGTTTCATATCCATAATATATACTAATGTTATAATCTTGTTGAATTTTATTTCTTAAATTATTATTAGTTTGAGATATTGTTTCGGTAACGCTAGGAACAGAGTTTTGGTTTTGTTCTGGCAATGGATTAGGTGTTGGCGTTGGAGTTTCAGTGCTTTCTGTATTACTCTCAGTATCAGTATTTGGTAGTTCATTTGTTGGCGGAAGATTATTCGTAGGTGGGGTATTGTTTTGAGAAACACCATTAGGATTATCTTTCGTTGTAATATTTATTTCTTCCCCATCAGACTTATCAGTTAGATTAGTACTATTTTTAGGGTTTACTATTGATTCTATTTCTGAATTATAAATAATTACGCTCCAGACTAGAAGAATGGAAGAGATGAAAATAAGTATTTTAGCAATTAAGACACTATGTTTGTTTAACATTATTTTCACTCCTTTTCAGTATTATGCGACTTTTAATAAAGTCTTGTTTTGTTGTTCCTTATTTAAGGTACTAATTTTTTCATATAAAGCTTGGGATTCAGCAATTTTTCCTTCTTTATATAAGTTACTTGCTTTTTCAAGCATTTCTTCAATATTTAATTGATTTTCTTTATCTTCTACTGGTGGTTTGTCAGTTGTCGTTTCAGTAATTTCTTTTCTATCTACTATAATATCTTTTTGTTCTAATTTTGATTGTTTTAATTTTAAAAATTGATTACTTGTTACAACAATTGCTTTTGCTTTATCCGTTGTTGATTTTTTTAATTTTATAATATCATCATTTTTTGAATTATTAGGATTTTCTTCAGACTGATTTTTAGGCAATAAAGGTTCGGTAGAATTTGTATCTTTTGATGGCTCGCTGTGAAAATTTTCAGTGCTAGAATTTGTTTGAAGACTATTTTCTTTTAAGAGAGAGTCAAGCTCATCAACCTCTCTACTTAAATTATTAGCTAATAAAATAATATTTTCCACCTTTTTTTCAAAAAAGTTGTATTTTTTTAATTTTTTTTCTTTATCAGAGGAATTTTGTTCTTTATCGAGGTCTTGTTTTAAATCATTTTGAATTTGTTTTTTAGAAGATATAATATCAAATAATGTAGCTTTTAAAGTAATGGTTAAAATTTGAGAATTATCACTATTTTGCATTTTTTATCACTGATTAGCTATTTTTTTTAGTAATTTTTGTACATTTAACCATTCTTCATCATCTGTTATTTCTTCTACCTTAATACTATTATCAGTAGATGCAACAATTCTTGATATATAAATTACTTGATCTTCATTTTCTTCTTTTTCATTGGTTGTATATACTATATAGATTTTAGTTTTGTCCTCAGAAACCAAGTAAGTTACTAATTCTGCTTTTAATGTTTCTCCCGTTGGACTTTCAATCATAATGATTTCTTTTTCTTCCATACAAAAAACAACTCCTCTATCTTATATAATTATACAAATTTTTTGAGGAGAAGTAAATAAGTTTTATAGTACTAGTAATTTTATTTTAAGTTTAGTTTTTGTAAATTTTCAGTAAAGCATTTAATAAATGTTTCTAATTCTTCCTTAGTTGTTAAATGGGAAATACTAATGCGTAAGCTGTTAGAGGCTCTTTTTTCATCATGATAAACAGTGTATATAGCCTCTGATGAAGAGTTGTTGGAGCAAGCTGTTTTTGTCGATAAAAAAATTTCTTTTTCTTCTAGTGCATGGAGCATAGTTTCAGCTTTGATATTTTTTAAAGAAATATTGACTATATGAGGAATAGAAAAGTCATTACTGTTAAGGTCAATATTCAATTTCACTAGTTCATTTTTTAAATATGTAGATAATTTTTTTACATAGTTAATATTTTCTATTTGATTTTCTAATATCAAACGAAGAGCTTTAGCTAAGGAGGCAATTAGAGCTGGAGATGGGGTTCCACTACGATAAATAGTCGTGGATTTACCTCCATGAATAAGCGGTTCAAGAGTAATGTTTTCTTTTTTAATGAGGCATCCTATTGACTTAAAACCATAAAATTTTTGAGCCGAAAAGCTTGCCAAATCAACATTTTCTAAATCAATAATATCTTTTCCTATACTCTGAGTTATGTCACTATGAAAAACTACTTTCGGATATTTTTTTAAAAAAGCTCCTATTTTTTCAATAGGCTGTCTAATACCTAATTCACTACTCACAGATGCAATACTAACCAAAATTGTGTCATCAGTTAATTTATTTTCTAAGTCATTAAAATCAACTATACCATTTGAATCTAATTCAATATAATCAATTTTAAAACCATTTTTTTCTAAAAAAGGAATTTCATTGAGTATAGATGAATGTTCTAAATGTGTCGTTAAAATATGTTTACCTCTATTTTGATATTTAAAGCAAATACCTTTTAAAGCTGTATTATTAGATTCTGTTGCTCCACTAGTATATATAATTTCACTAGGCTTTACATTTAGAATTTTTGCAATTTGCAATGTACTAGCTTCAATTAAGCTTTTACTTTCAACACCTAATCTATGCAAAGAATTTGGATTGCCTATATAAGATTTTGTGGCATCAATGAAGGTTTGTAAGACACTTTCATTAACTGGAGTTGTAGCACTATAGTCTAAATAAATCATTTTATCCCTCTTTTACTTCGAAAGTATTATTTTTTATCATTTTTGTATAAATCATAGTTTAGTTTGGCAACAGCTAATTCAATTGTCATGATTTTTTCACTATCATTTAAATTTGGATTTTCCTTTAGAATTTTAAATATTTCTTCAGCAGTATTTATAATATTATCTTTATTTTCTAATAAATTTATTTTATCTAGCATGTAATCCATTTTATCACCACTATTTAATAAAATTTTTTACCATATCATTTAAAATGTTCATTTTAGTATCCATGGCTTGCATTTCTTCTGCTCTTAATAACATTTCTTGCGCTAATTCATCGGGAATGACATTAGGTAATTTGTAGCGTAATTTATGATCTAGGCTAGCCCAACAATCCATAGCAACAGTTCTAATTTGAATTTCTGCCTCAATATATTCGGTTTTATCAAATAAATGTATAGGTACTAAAATATTGATATGGTAGCTCGTATAACCTGAGTCTTTTGGATTTTTTATATAATCACTTTCACTTTTAATTATAAACTGCTTTGATGACTTTATAATATCAACAATTTTGTAAACATCGGATATAAATGAGCAAACAATTCGTACTCCCACCATATCATTGATATAGCGAACAAGATTATTTACAGTTAATTCTACTTTTTTCTTAGCTAATTTTTTAGTAGCACTTTCCATAGTTTTTATTCGATACTTAGTATGTTCTACTGGATTATATCCATTATTAAATTCATATTCATCAATTAATATTGATAATTCTGTTTCCAAAACTTTTTTAGCAAATGTATATTTTAGCATTACATCTTTTAAATCTTTTTCTTCGTTAAAAGGCATCATTATCCCCTCCAATTTATTGCAATTTACTATAAAGACTATGCTTATTTACAAACATAGCCATCATTTTTAAGACGAGTCATAAACTCTCCTTCAGTATATTTATCTTTTATTTTTAGTGTTACTACTTCACTACTTTTTGTATTTGAATTTATCTTTATTTCAAATTTCGGATTTTCTATTATTTCTATATTGTTTAGAATTATAGTTTCATCATCAGAAATATCAACCTTTACGATGATACTGTCATCTGTTATTAATACTTCCTTTTTATCTTCTAGGTATTCATAGGCTTTTTCTAAAGAGTTTTTAATGTAACTCATATAATAATCATTTCTATATGTACTTGGCAAAGTAATAGTTTTGGTTAATTCCATTCTAGTTATTTTATTTCTAGAAAATGTAGTATTTAGTTTTTCACTTATACTAATTGCTGATGCAGTAGTAGTAGTTTTTTCACATTCTACGAGAGGTTGTTTAATATTTACAAAAAGATAAACTATCACTACTAATATTAAAAGTGTTATAACTATAGGTAAAATTCTATTTTTAGCTCTCATAATTAGTCACCTCTTATATTTATTATTATAAGGATAAATATATTTTTAGTCAAATTTTAAATTATGTCAATTTTCTTCTTTTTCTAATTCTTGAAGTTTATTTTTAAATTCTTTTGGTGTTTCAATTTCAAAATACATTTCTTTATTAGTTCGAGGATGAGTAAATTTAATACTTTTTGAATGGAGCATTTGTCCGAAAGAAGTTGCTTTTTTCTTGCTATAAACTGGATCATTGGTGACGGGATATCCTATGTATGCCAAATGTACTCTTATTTGATGTGTTCTTCCAGTTTCTAGGATACATTCTAATAAAGTATTGTTTTTAAAACGTTTTAATACTTTAAAATGAGTAATTGCTGATTTCGAATTTTGTTCAGTCACAGCCATTTTTTGTCTATCATTGGGGTCTCTGCCAATAGGAGCATCAATTGTTCCTGTATCATGTTTTATTTGTCCATCAACTAATGCAAGATAGTGCCTTTCTACCTCTTTTTTACTAATCATTTCAGATAATTTATCAAGCATCAGATCATTTTTAGCAACTAGCATTAAGCCACTAGTATCTTTGTCAAGTCTGTGGACAATTCCAGGACGTAGCTTATCTTTCGTTGTAATGTTAAAATGATAAAGCAAAGCATTTACTAAAGTATTAGTATAGTGTCCTGGTGCTGGATGGACTACCATTCCACTTTTTTTATTTATAACTAATAAATCATCATCTTCATATATAATGTCTAATGGTATATTTTCTGGTTCAACTTTGATTTCATAATTTATGTTGTCATTAATTTCAATTAAATCATTTAATTTTATTTGATAATTACTAGAAATTTCTTTGGAATTTACAGTTATTAGGCCCTCCTTTATGAGTTTTTGAATTTTACTACGAGATAATTCAAGCTCATCAGCTAAAAAGCAATCAATACGGTTAATATTAGAATTTTCATCTACTTTTATTGTCATATAAGTCATTCCTCTCATAATGGGTAAGTTTGTGGAAAAATTAATTTTATTTAAGTTTTCCTTTTTCGTGATGGGTTTTCTTGCTCTTATCTTTTATTATAACATTCTTCTTAGGTTTTTTTAAAAATAAATCTAAAAGGTGTGATTTATAAGTTAAAATGTCCTAATTTTAATTTTATATTTACAAGTTAAAATGTCCTATTAAAAAATAATAATA
>CANQEF010000031.1 GCA_947594675.1 uncultured Bacilli bacterium | reverse complement strand
ATATAGAAATAGAATGGAACATTGAATTTTAAGAAATAATGATATTTTTGGACTTTTCCTATTCCTGCACACGGAGGGGATGATCCTGGCACTAGTGCTAATGGAATTATAGAAAAAGAATTAACTTTAAAAATAAGTAATTATATTCATAAACGTTTAGATGATTTAGGAATCGAGAATAGTTTATCTAGAACAACGGATGAAACATTATCTCCGGATGTAAGACCGGGAAGGGTACAAAGTTTTTATGGAAAAGGAAATGATGTAATTGTTGTATCGAATCACATAAATGCCGGAGGTGCTACACTTTTAGGATGTGACCAGTTGAATTTCATACATTTTTATCATATATTTAAACTAAATTTTATGGTAAAATAGTATTTAAGAAATGAGTAAGGAGCAGCCGTAATGAATAATGATCGAATGAACTTATTAGCTAGAGTATTAGAGGAAGCAAAAAAGTATGTAGAAAAAGGACAAGAAGTACCTATTGATTTTCAAAAAATTATATTTCCATCAGGAAGAAAAGAATGTGAACTTGTTTATGGGGGTAAGGAAAGTTATGAACAAATACTATCAAAAGTAATTGCTGCTCCTCTTCAAGAGGAGAAAAATTTCCCTACTGATATAAAAATAGGAAGTAATGAATGGACCAATAAATTAATTTTTGGGGATAATCTACAAGTTTTAAAAACTTTAATTGAAATGAAAAAGAAAGGGTTACTAACGAACTCTGATGGTACCAATGGTGTAAAATTAGTTTATATTGATCCACCATTTTCTACAAGAAGAGATTTTAAAGCTTCTGATGAAAGTCAAAAGGCATATTCAGATAAATTAGCTGGTGCTGATTTTTTAGAATGGTTAAGAAAAAGATTAATCTTATTAAGAGAATTATTGACAGATGATGGATCTATTTATGTTCATTTGGATAATAAAAAAGTAGCTTATGTAAAAGTTTTAATGGATGAAATATTTGGTGAAAATAATTTTAGAAGTTCTATTATATGGGATACTTCAATTCCATATGTTGCTGGAAATAAATGGCTTTCTGAAAATTGGATTTATTCTCAAGCAACTATACTTTATTATACAAAATCAAAAACAGATTATATTTTTAATAAAGAATATGAACTTATCGCACAACCTTCTGGTGATACATCAAAGAAACCTATTAAAGATGTTTGGTGTGATATAAAAAACTTTGCAGGATTTTTAGGAGCAAAAGATTATAAAACAAAATATCCTACCCAAAAACCGGAAGCATTGCTTGAAAGAATAATAAAGGCTTCTTCTAATGAAGGGGATATTGTTTTAGATTGTTTTGCAGGATCTGGGACAACTCCCGTTGTAGCAGAAAAATTGAAAAGAAAATGGATAGCAGTAGATGTGGGTAAGTTGTCCATTTATACGATTCAAAAGAGATTACTTTCATTAGGAGAGAAAAATTTTTCTACTTTTACTTTATATTCAGCAGGATTGTACGATGAAAATCGTTCAAATAGCTTTGATGAGGAAAATTGGAAAATATTTGCAATGCAATTATGGGGATGCAATATTGAACCAATAAAAATAAAAAATTTTGAGTTTGATGGAAATAGATACAGTGCTTTAGTTAAAGTTTTTACTCCACATGAATTAAAAAAAATGAAAGCTAAAATTTCTATAGAAACCTTACAAGCTATAAGTCAAAGAGTTGGATCATCAGCAGGAAGTAATATTATAATTATCGCACCGAAAGGACAATTTACATTTGCAGAAGATGAAATCGAAATTAATCATATACTTTTTACGATTTTAAGAATTCCTTATTCAATGCTATCAAAATTCACAGATGAATTTACAGCTTTATTACAACCTAGAGATGCATTAAGTGTTAACGATGCAGTAGAATCAGTTGGTTTTGATTTTATTCAACCTCCAATAGTGGAATTTGAACTTCAAGAGGATAAATTAATCATTCAAAAATTTAAAAGTAATAGTAGAATTAAAGGGGAAGAAGATACGAATTTATCTATGATTTTAATAGATTATTCTTATGATGGTAAAGTATTTGATTTAAATGATGTGATTTTTGAAAAAGAATTTCATAACAATGAAGTACAATTTGATAAAACTAAAATTCAAGGAAAAGCTATGTTAATATTTATAGATAATTCAGGCAACGAAAAGAAGGTGATTATTGATGGCAAACAATCCAATAGTAAGAGTTAAAGAAAATGATTTAGTTTTAAAAGTAAGTGATAATGTAAATCCTGAAGTTTGGGATGAAAGTAAATATTATGGTTTTATAGATGCATTGGTTGGGAGTCGTCATTATCAACGTGAAGCTGTATTAACAGCATTAAGATTTATGTGTGGACAAGAGTATTCCAATATTGGAGATTTGGCGACAGAAAATTTTAATATGAACGAATCCATAAGAAATGCTTATACATCTCTTGAAAACTATATATCAAAAATAGATTTCAAAGATACTTTTAATTCAAGTATTGATCTGGCAACAGGAACTGGAAAAAGTTGGGTAATTTATGGTATAGCTAGTATAATGCTGTCTGCTAATATTGTTGATCAAGTTTTAGTATTAGTACCAAGTGTTACTATAGAAAGTGAGTTAACGGATAAATTTAGAACTTTTGCATCAGATGCTATTTTGAATAACGCCTTATTATCAACCCCTCCAAGAATAATAAATGGATCTGAAAGTATAACGAAAGGTTGTATTTGCATTGAAAATCGGGATGCTATATATACAAATACAAGAAGTTCTATAATTGATAGTTTACAAGGAAAAGGAGATAGAACTTTAATATTATGTGATGAAGTACATCATGTTTATTATTCAGAAGAAAATAATTGGAAAAATTTTATAGAAAATAATTTATTTAAATATTGTGTTGGTTTTTCAGGAACCTGTTATTACAAAGATAATTCCTATTTTACAAATGTTATTTATAGATACTCTCTTCGTCAAGCTATAGAAGATAAGAGGGTAAAATCAGTGGAATATATAGCAGATGGCAATGTTCCTACCCATAATGAAGATAAATGGAAAGTGATTATTAAATCTCATACGGATATTAAAGAAAAGTTGAATATTTTACCTTTGACATTGATTGTTACAGCAGATGTAGCTTCTTGTAAAAGAATTGCTGAAGAATTTAAATTATTTTTACAAAGGGAATGTAGTCTTTCTCCA
This sequence comes from uncultured Bacilli bacterium, assembly GCA_947594675.1. The sequence continues at coordinate 6,811 of CANQEF010000031.1, read as the reverse complement.
GAAGAAGTTGATAAAAAGGTACTTATCATTCATTCTAAAAAAGATGCAGCAGGAGATCGATTAAGATTAAAAACAGTGGACAAAGCAAATAGTCAAGTGGAATGGATTTTTTCTGTATCTATGCTAACAGAAGGTTGGGATGTTAAAAGAGTATTTCAAATTGTTCCTCATGAAGAAAGAGCCTTTAATTCTAAATTATTGATTTCTCAAGTTTTAGGTAGAGGATTAAGAATTCCTTTAAATTGGGACTATCAAAATTTAGGAGAACCAAAAGTGATTATATTTAACCATGCAAATTGGTCTGCTAATGTTAAAAAACTTGTGGATGAAGTTTTAGAAATAGAAAGAAAAATAACCAATACAGTTGTTGATACATCTCCTTATCACTTTGATTTAATCAATGTTTCTTATAAACCAGACAAAAAGGTTTCTAAATCAAAGATGGAAGGAACATATAATCTTTTTGAAAAGGGATATATTATTCTACCGACTGATAGTGATCTAGAAACAATTAATACAAATTTTATAGATGCATTAAATCATAGAGAAAGAGAATGGTCGACAATCATTCAACATAGAGTTTATAGTGTTCAAGAAATGGCCAAAATCATGTGGCATCGATTTGAAGATATTCCAGATGACAATAACGAAAATTTATGTGAAAAGTATCAACAACAATGGCCAATTGAAAAATTAGAAGAAGTCATAAGAGAATCATTAAAAAAATCAAATAATACAAAAATAACTGAAAACTTGAAACAAAAATTTTTAGCAGCCTTAGGAGTTATATTTAGACAAGGAAATGCTTATGTTGATTATAATACGGTACCAGATGAATATTCGATACTCTCTACAAAAAAATTAAAAAGAGATACGGTAAGTGCTAGTAGTTTAAAAAAAGAAAAAGTTATTTTTTGGACATCAGATACTGAAAATTATTTAACGCAAGAAGAAAAAGATTTTTTTGAAGAGATTAAAGATACAACCAACGCCTATCGACAATTTGAAGTTAAAAATAAATATTACTTTAAAACATCGCAATCCTTTGTAGTAGCAGATAGTGATCCAGAAAAAGATTTTATTAAAAAGCTTATAGAACATTATAGTTTTATTCAACATTGGGTAAAATCGAATACAACAGGTTTTTATGAATTTGAATATTCTTGGAAAAAAAGAGAACATATTCAAAGAGGAAAATTCAATCCTGACTTTTTTATCGAAGTTAAAGATAGAATGATTGTCGTTGAAATAAAGGGGGATGAACAAATTGCGAATCCTGATATTGAAAATATTGGAAAATATAAAGCAGCTATAGAGCATTTTAAATTTGTTAATGCTAAATTAGAGAAAGACAATGCAAATGTAAAATATAAATTTACAATGTTAACTCCAAAGAGCTTTGAAATATTCTTTAATGCGATTGCTTCAGAGGATATCAATAATATTGATGGTTTTATAAGTGAACTAGATGCAGCTATAACGAGTATCTTATAAAATTGAATTTAAATATTTTAGTATTTAAAGACATACCTTTTAATAGGAGGTATGTTTTTAATGTTAATAAATAAAAAATTAAAAATTCAAAATGAATATTTTAGTAATTTTGATTTGCAAAAAATTGTATATAATTATTTGATAAAAATGTTCGAACGTTCTAGTAATGATTTTAAATTAACTTAAAAAAGAAAGTATGTATGAAAAGTTAAATAATTCTACTCAGTATAAAGTAGGAATATATATAAGATTGTCTCAAGAAGATTCGGATAAAAAATATGAAGCAGATAGTGAGAGTGTTATAAATCAAAGAAATATATTAAAATCCTATTTAAACTCTAATCATTATATTTTAACAGAAGAATATATAGATGATGGATATTCAGGAACAAATTTTGAACGACCGGGATTTCGTAAATTAATTGCGGATATTCAAAATAAAAAAATCAACATGGTAATTGTAAAAGATTTATCTAGACTAGGTAGAGATCATGTAATGACTGGATACTATATTGAAACATTTTTTCCAGAAAATGAGGTAAGATTTATTTCTATAATGGAAAATTATGATAGTGCTAAAAGACAGGCAAGCAATGATTCTTCAACCTTTATTGTTGCATGTAATGATTATTATAGTAAGCAGAATTCCTATAAGATTCGAGATGTACTCCATACTAAAAAGATAGCAGGAGAGTTTATTGGAAGTAAACCTTCTTATGGATATAGGAGAGATCCTAATGAAAAAGGACACTTAATACCGGATCCAAAAGTTGCTGATAATGTTAGAAATATATTTAAGTGGTTTCAAGATGGATTCACTTTGAAAGAAATAGCTGAAAAATTAAATGCTTTAGGAATAGAAACTCCTAGTACTTATAAAAATTGTTCTAGAAAAATAGAAAAATGGAATTATGATACAGTGAAATCAATAGTACAAAATCGCATTTATACTGGAGATATGGTTCAAAATAAAGAAACTAAAATAAACTATAAATCTAAAAAAAGAATTCATTTAGATGCATCGAATTGGATTATTGTTGAAAATACTCATGAACCATTAGTGGATAAAACAACATTTTTTGAAATAAATAGTAAAGGTAGATATACCATGCCGAAAACAAAAACCAAGAGAGAAAAAAGACTTTTAGAAAATCTATTTGTTTGTAAAGAATGTGGAAATAGTTTAACAATTAATTATCGAAAATCAAAGGATTGTTGGAGTATTAATTGCAATAGATTTACTAGATATTCCATTAATAATAGATGTGTTTCTCATTATATGCTGTATAATTCTTTAGAAGAAATGATTTTAAAAAGAGTAAAAGATACTTTAAACCAATTTATAAAAAAAATAGATCTTGATTCTCTAGCTAATGAGATTTATAAAGAATACAGACTTGAAAATAATACTAATTTTAAAAAATTAGATAAGTTAATTGAAAAAAGAGAAAAATGTTATAAAAAGCTTGCAATAATGTATAATGATAAACTTGAAAATAATATTGAACCTTATACTTATGCTTTTTTAAAAAAGAATATAGATAAAGAAATCAAAGAACTGAATTTAGAAATTGAAAAGTTAGAAAAGGAAAAGAATCAAAAGAAAATATTGAATCCGAATATTTTGGATATAATAGATACTATTAAAAAATTATTAAGTTTGAATCCTCCAAATCGTGAATTTTTATTGGATATTATAGATAAAATTGTTATAGACAAGGATAGAAATATAGATATATTTTATAAATTTGGAATGAAGGACATATAAAAAACATGAATTAAATTTTTTTATTTTGTTGGGTTAGGCATATAGAGAGTACGAGGTGGTGATGGTGCTGAGGTTATCTACTCACTTCGTAATAGTGATAAATTATCTAGTATCATCAGTGATAATTTTACAAAGGCAGGCCAAAATGTAAGAAAATACTACCAACGAAGATTACCTAGTAATCCGAATTTAGATTACTACTATATTTTAAGAGATACTCCAAATAATGAATCTATTATTGTAGAGTATGGATTTGCAGATAGTAAAGGTGATGATGTAAGTCAACTAAAAAACAATTGGGAAACTCTTGCAGAAGCTGTTGTAAAATCACTTGCTGAATACATTGGTGTACCTTATACTCCAGTATTTACGGAAAATACTTATATTGTAAAAAGTGGAGATACTTTATGGAGTATTGCAAGAAAATATGGTTTATCTGTTGATGAGTTAAAACGTTTAAACAATTTATCAAGTAATGCATTATCAATTGGTCAAGTTTTAAAAATTAAAGAAGATACAACACCGGATGAAACAGTACCTTCAGAAGATACTTATATCGTAAAAGCAGGGGATACTTTGTATGGTATTGCAAAATTCTTTGGTTTATCCGTTGATGAATTAAAAAGATTAAACAATTTAACAAGCAATACTTTATCTATAGGTCAAGTTTTAAAAGTAAAAGATATGGGAGATGCATCTGAAAGTGATGAGTATTACGTTGTAAAAGCAGGGGATAGTCTTTATAAGATAGCCAATCTATTTGGAATCACAGTAGATGAGTTAAAGAAAGCCAATAACTTAACAAGTAACTTATTAAGTATAGGACAAAGATTATTTATACCAAAAACAAGTACTTATGAAACCTACACCGTTCAAAAAGGAGATACTCTTTATAGTATAGCAAGACAATTTAATACGACAGTTACAGCACTACAAACACTCAATAATCTAGCAACCAGTGCCTTATCCATCGGTCAAAAATTATTAATACCTTAAATCATTTTATGATTATTTTAGACTGTTAACAAATTAAATTGTTAATGGTCTTTTATTTTAAAAATACACTTAACCGTAATAATTTTACAAAAATATTAAAATAATATATAATGGAATCAGAGGTAATTTATTTGCTTTTAAGAGAGGATTACTTATCTAAAATAAGAGGTTTTTATGATTCAGATTTAATTAAAATATTAGTAGGTATAAGAAGATGTGGAAATATTGAATTTGAAGAACTATTAGATTATAAAAAGTTAAATAAATATATAAAAGATAAAATTAAAGATGATAAAATTTATTATTTATTTTTGGATGAAATTCAGAATGTAGACAATTTTGAAAAAGTTGTAAATTCACTACATGCTCAAATAAAAAATAATAATTCAGAATTTAGTTATATTGTTTATAATGAATTAATAAATAGAAATTAGGAAGTATATATAGGTAAAACTAAAAATGGTGAAGTAGATTTTATAGCCAAGAAAGACGGAATTATCAAATATATTCAAGTAACTTATGAAATGTTAAGTCTATTGAAGACAATTATCCAAAATATGTAATTTCTCTTGATAAAATAGATTTATCTCGTGATGGGATTACTCATCTAAACTTAATTGATTTTCTACTAAGTGAAGAGTTTTAATGAATATAAAAAAAGGAGTAATTTATGGTTGATCATATAAAAATAAATATAAATAAAGCAATTTTTGATTCTGAACTGATAAAAATGGTTTCAGAAAAAATAGAAAAACTGAATTGGAAAGATTATTATAATTATGAGTACAGCTTATCTATTTCTTTGCCTACATACCACTTAACAGAAAATCATTTAGAAAACTTTTCTTTTTCACATTGGAGGTCTTGGTATACTTCTTATGATTTTCTAAAAAAATTGGAACTTGCTTTACGTATCGTCGTTAGTGATATTAAAGAAAGTTTAGAAGATAGATATTTTAATATTGAAACAATTTATGTAAAAAGTGATGCTAAAATAAAACAAACTAAAATAGAATTAGTGAAAGTTGGTACATATGATTATGTAGAAAAAGATAAGAAACTAACAAAGTTTCATTTAAATCTGCACTTCTTAGATGGAAAAAATCTTGTGAATATTGTTGATCTTATCAATTATCAAGAATACGATTTTTATATAGATGAAAGAAATAACAATAAAAATTTTTTTAATTATCTTTTATTAAAAAAGGAACAAGGACAAAGCTTAAAAATTGAAGAACTATCGAATATTGATTGGAAACAACTTATTTTAAAAGAAAAAGTGACCAATAAAGAGTTAGCCAATTTATATGAAGTATCGGAACAAATAGTTAAAAAAGAAAGAAAAAAATATTTGCCTAATGTGAAACAATATTATGATGAATATATTATTTATGAAGTTATGTTTTATGGAATGAATGTACAAGATTATTACAGTAATTTTTGCATTCCATTATTAGAACAAATGAAAGCGAAAAACATTAAAGTCGTTTATGAATATGCAAATGAAGAATACCATGAACTTTTTCAAGTAGAAGAAGAATTAAAGCGTCAAAAAGAAATAGAAAGAAACAATTTAGCAGGAAAACCCTATATTATGCCTTTAAGTGGTGTTTTTCTAAAAAAATTATTTTTGGCCATTCTTAATAAACAAGTGGATCGTAAATTTCTAAAAAACAATTGGTTTGCAACTTACTATGGAGCAGATTTTTGTAAAGGTTATATAGAAAAAATGAAAAATACTCATATTTTAGAACTTTATGAAAGTGGAAAAATTTATGAACACAAATGTTTTGAGCCTTACCAAGATTTATATAAGCGTTTACAAATAGAAGAAACTGAAAACCAATCAACTTCAACACTATCTAAAATTCCATTAGGAGAAACTACGCAATATGTAAAAAAGCAAAGAAAAACTAGGAAGATTGTTCCTAGAGACTATTTAGAACTTGAAAAAAGAAAAAATGAAGTAGGGCAAAGTGGTCAAGAGTTGGTCTATAATTATGAAAGAGAGATGTTAAAAGACTATCCTACTTTGCAAGAAAAAATAGAAAAAACCTATTTAATAGATGAAGGAGCAGGGTATGATTTAAAAAGCTATGATTATAATGGAAAAGAAATTTTTATTGAAGTAAAAGCAAATAAATTAAATCTAAAAAATCGTATTAAATTTTTTATTTCTCGAAATGAAGATGAATTTATTATGAATCACAAGAATGCCTATATTTATTATGTATATGATTTACAGAACCCAAAACTTCGTGTCATTGATCAAAAAACGTACTTAAAGTATTATAAACAACCTATTAATTTTTTAATAGATGAAGAAATAAAAAAACCATAATTGGTTTTAATAAAGTTCTTGACAAGTGCCGGCATCAGGTCTGTAAAAACAATGATTTCTGTATCTACCCGCAAGTCTTTGGTCATACCATACACTTTGACAATTTGTATTTTTAGCAGGAGCATAGAACCATAAAGCGTGTGTTGCAGGATAGTAATATTCACCACGTAAAACTCGTTCTGCTAAATTTTTTTCTAACGTTGTAGGACTTC
>CANQEF010000030.1 GCA_947594675.1 uncultured Bacilli bacterium | reverse complement strand
GAGCTGTTCCCATTAGAGCTACAGTATTTCTAATTCCAATACTACTAGCTCTAATAACATCCATGAAACCTTCCATTACAATTACACTTTTTTTTAGGCGACATTCTTCTTTGGCAATGTGATAATGATATAGCATTTCACCTTTTTTAAAAATAGGCGTTTCTTTAGTATTTAAATATTTATTTTGATTATTATTTTGGTATATTCGACCACTAAAGCCAACTACTTTTCCTGATACGTCTTGTAGTGGAAACATTATTCTATCTCGATATATATCATAATTATCTTCATTAGCTAAGCCTATTTTATTTAAAGTAGCTAAATCATAGCCTTTCTTAATAAGTAGGTTAATTAAATCATCTTTTTTATCTAAAGAAAGACCTATATCAAATTCTTTAATAATTTCTTCTGTAATTTTTCTATTAAAAAGATATTTTTTGGCTTCTTTTCCAACTTGACTGTTTAAATTATTTTGATAATATTTTAAAGCTAAAGTATAAGCCTCATAAAATTTATCATATTTTGAATTTTTTTTAGTTAGTTTACTTCCTTCTACTAGTATTCCTACTCTATCACCTAAATATTTTAAGGCATCTTTAAAATCTATATGTTCATAATTCATAAGAAAAGTATAAACATTACCTGTTGCGTGACAAGAAAAGCAAGTATAAATTTGTTTTTCACGGGAAACACACATTGAAGGATTAGAATCATCATGAAAAGGGCAAACCCCAAAAAAGTTTTTACCCTTTGCTGTTAGAGGAATCTTTTCACCAATGATGTCAACTATATCTACCTTACTACGAATTATATCAGCTAGATTATCCAAAGACATCACTTCCTCTTAAACTAGTAGTTATTATAGCATTTTTATTTTACTTTTTCTACTGATTTTGAAGAATTAATTTTCTTTATTTCTTCTTGAAAAAATTTTTGAAAGCTAACAACTGATTCATCTTCTTCTAAATTAGGTGAATAGGTTATAAAATTTCTTTCACAATCTAATAAATTTCTCATTTCTTCTAGATATATATAATTACTTGAATAATTATTAAGTGTAAAGTCAAATAATTTAGTAATATCAAGAATATTGTCTTCATTTAACATTTTAAGCATTGTAGAATAATAATATTTGTATATTAAATTTAAATCTATTTCTTTATCTAGGAAATTGCTATCTTCATCATAAAAAGATAAATCTTCTTTATCAAAAGATATTAGATTCATAAGTCTAGCACGTATTTTTCTAAGACTATTAATTTTAATGGCTTTTATAATGTCAATTCTATCCTCATCTAAATCGGAAATGGCCGATATTATGTAGCCATTTACGTCTTTGATATCATAAGAAATAGTTTTAGTTTCTAATTCATATTTAGAGTATTCTTCTTTAATACTTTCAACGCTTTTCATAAAAATTACTTCACTTTCTTTAAGCTATATTAATGATTTCCTCATAAAAGTTTCTACATCTTTATTTATATAAACATCAATTACTCCCTTATTAACAATTTTTACAAAACCTAAACCATTAATAACTAAGTCTTCATCGTATTTAACTTCATAGGTAGTTTTATTTAGATCTTTTAACTCATCATTGTTAAACAAATTAAGTAATCTTTTTACTTTTAAATCATTTGATATAAATAAAGTAAAACTGTTTTTATCACCAGATACATAATCAATTCTAAGTAGATTTTCAATGATAATAGATTGATTCTTTCTAAGTTGATAAGTACGAGGTTTTATTTCTTTGGATGGAGATAGTTTCTTTACCATTTTTTCATCAATATGATTCAAAATACTTCCTGGTTCAACTAATCCTGGGGTATCAATTAAAGTTAGGTAATCGTTTATTTCAATGTTTATTAAATTTAGTGTTGTTGATGGAAGCGGTGACATAGTTAATTCCCAAGTATTATCAGAATAGTTTTTAATTAATTTATTTATTAAACTACTTTTTCCAGCATTAGTATGACCTACAACATAAACATTTTTTGATGTTTGATAAAATTTAATTTTCTTTAAAAGATAGTCTATATTATAATTTTTATTTGCACTTATGACAATAACTTCTTCAAATAAAATGTTTTTATCATTTAAATATTTTATTAATTTATCTTCTTTTACTGACTTTGGTAGTATATCTTTTTTATTTAAAACTAAAATCATTTTATTAGGAATGATATTTCTAATTTGCTCTAGATTTTTTTCTAAATTAAGCAAGTCTGTTACATATAAGACTAAATCTTTTGTTTCTCCTACGCTTTTTAAAATATTTAAATATTCTTCATTAGATTTAGTAATTGCTTGATATTCTCCATAATTTTTCATGCGAAAACAACGCTGACAGATATCATTTTCTAGAGAAGTTGTGTATCCTTCTTGTAAAACATTTTCATCTTGTAAGATGACTCCACATCCTTTGCATTTTTTTTCAGTCATAATATTTTCCACGCTCCAATAAGCCTTTTTTTTCATATTTTTTTAATATTTTGCTTTCTATTTTTCTATTTAAACCGGTTATTTTTAAATCTTTATTTCCTAATGGATCAACTAATATTGTCATTATATGAAACTTATTTCCAGCTAAAATATCAGTTACAATTTGATCGCCAATCATAGCCATTTCTTTTTTCTTTAAATTATACTTTTTCTTTATTCGTGCTAAACTAATGACAGAAGGTTTAAAACTTAGAGAAAAGCCTCCTACTCCTAAATCTTTTAAATATGGTTTTAGTCTTTTTTTAGTATTGTTTGAACTAATTAATATTAGAAAGTCTTTTTGTAACTTTTTTATTAATTTTTTCGTATTTAAAGGACACCTTTCATGTTCTATTAAACCTAAAGTATTATCTAAATCAAAAACTAGGCAAGTTATTCCCAAAGATTTAAGCTTTTCATAATTAATATCAAAAATATTTTTTTTATACATCGTTGGTTTAAATATGCCCATAAAATCACCTAGCCATTATTATAAAATAAAAGATAATATTTGTCTAATTATTTACTCTTTGAGTTACCATTTCTGTTCCCATTGTAATTTGTTCAAAATGATATCCATTATTTTTTCCATAGTGAATAATATCTCTCAAAGCATCTCTTGTATATGTTTTAATATCATGCATTAAGATGACGTTAGCTCTGTTTTTCCTTAGACCATTAACTACATTTTGATAGACACCACTACTTTGAGTTGTTTCTCCGGCATCTCCTGATGATATGTTCCAATCATAATATCTAAAGCCTCTATTTAAAACTTCTTTAGTTAAAGTACTCATAATTCCTATTTGATATCTCCTACTTACAGTATTACTAGATCCTCCAGGGAAACGAATTATTTTAGATTCATAACCCGTTATTCTTTTAACACGATTTTGAACGGTATATAAATCATTAAAATATGAATCAACTGAGGCATATACAATAGAATAATCATGACTCGCAGTATGTAAAGCTAGAGTGTGACCTTCATCATAAATTCTTTTAATTAAATCATCGGGACCACCATTAGTTACGAAGAAAGTTGCTTTTACTCCTTCTTCTTTTAAAATGTCTAATATAACATTTGTTGTTCCTGCTTTTGGTCCATCATCAAAGGTTAAGTAGATAGCGGCATTTTTAGTTTTTTCGGATACAATGACTTTTCTTTGTGCAGTTACTTTATTATTTGCTTGATCTTCAACAGTATATTTTAAAGTATATTCTCCCGTTGCTTTGGTATTGACATTTCCTTCTACTTTAACGTTTTTGGTTATATCACCATCACAATTATCAGTAGCAGTATATCCAGATTCTTTATATTCATCACCTACAAATAAATAGACATTTTCACTGCCTTCTAATTTAATTTCTGGGTTTACAAGATCATCATAAAGTATTTTACGGCTTACTGTAGTTTTATTTCCAGCTTTATCAGAAACAGTATAAGTAATTTTTTCTTTTTCTTTTTTTACTTTAACTTTATCTGTCAAATCACCATCATAATTATCAGTAGCAGTAAATTTTTCTTCTTCATATTCTTTTCCAGGACATACGTGTATATTATCATTACTAGCTAGTGTAATTTCTGGTTTACTAGAATCTTCTACTACTACTTTTCTTACAACTTCTCTTTTAAATATGCCTGTTTTTACAGTATAAATTATTTTGTAAGTACCTAATTTTTTAGAATTAACTTTACCACTAATTTTTACATCTTCGGAAATATCATCTCCTAAAAATGATGCAGTATATCCTTTCTCTTTATATTTTGCTTTGTAGTTGATTGTTATTGTATCATTTCCTTTTAATTTAATTTGTGGTAAAAGCATCAAGTCAAATATAAAATAGGCTACTATACAAAGTACGAATATTAATCCCCATATAATCAAATTTTTTTTAGATTCATTACTTCTTTTCTTTTGATTTTTGCTTTTTGTAGTATTTTTCTTTACTGTCATTAATACCACTATCCTAACTCTCACTCATACTGTTATTATAGTCTTTTTTTGTCGATTTGTCTATATTGCCACAGAGTATCTTTACACGATTATAGTTTATTATTTTTTATAAATTCTTTTAAAATTTTAGTTAAAGCCCTCTTTTCTATTCTTGACACATAACTTCTAGATATACCTAATTTTTTAGAAATTGCTTTTTGAGTTTGCTCTTCATTGTTCATTAAGCCATATCTTTTAATTAAGATTTCTTTTTCTCTTTTAGTAAGAACATTCATATAATCTTTTAATAAATTAATATTGTCTTTCATATCAATGTCTAAAGTAAAATCTGGCTTAGGAGCTTTTAAAATATCAATAATTGCTATTTCGTTACCATCTTTATCAAAACCTACAGATTCATTAATAGAAATATCTTTGGCATACTTGTTGTTACTTCTAAAGAACATGAGTACTTCGTTTTCTATACAGCGAGCGCAGTAAGTAGTTATTTTTACGCCCCGTTCTGGAGAGAAGGTATCTACTCCTTTTATTAATCCTATAGTTCCAATACTAATTAAGTCATCATTATCAACATACTTTGTTTCAAATTTTTTTACGATATGAGCAACTAGGCGTAGATTGTGTTCTATGAGTTTATTTCTAGCCTCTTTATCGCCTTGCATTTTTAACTTTATGCATTCTTCTTCCTCTTCGTTGCTTAATGGTTCTGGAAAAACTTCATTGGAATAACTTCCTGTAAAGCAAAAAAATTCTTTTAAAAAATTAATAAAAAACATATAATCACCTTAGTAAATTATATGTCTTATTATGTCGTTTTTTTCTTTTTTAAACGACTTTATTGTATATTTTGCTTTTTTGTTGGGTTTCATGATTATAAAGATCATTAAATAATTGTAAAGCCTCTAAACTTCTTTCTTGAGAATCTTTAAAATAATTTAAATTAGCAATTTTATAGTGAGCATCTTTAATAAGACCCATTGAGCAAATCATGATGTAAAATGCAAATACTTCTTTATCATCGTTTAAAAAAGATAATACATTATTTAAAAAATTTTTATCCATGGAGGCTTTACTTAATTTTTCTAAGACTTGGTTAAACGACATAGAATTGTTGACATTTAAAAAGTCTAAAAGATGACAGAATTTAACAGCTATTTCTTGGAAGTCACCATAGAAATCAAAGTTTGTTAGGTATGGTTCTTGTGAAAACATTTGAGGATTTTGTTCATAGTGAATGTCTGGTCTTTTTTGAGAAAATACATTATAAGTTATATTTTCTGCTGTATCTTGAGCTATAACTTCATCTAAGAATTGTAAGCCATAACTAAAGTATTTTTCAGAGTTATAATTGTATTTGTATGATTCTTTTCTAAACCATTTGTTTTTCCAAATTTCATTTGTAATAGGAGAAATTTTTATTTTCCAAGCATTGTTAATCATATGAGTATATTCATGTGATGAATATAAAAATGTTCTACTTTTAGATGATAAATTGGCACTTTTTACCATACAAGGATTTAAGCTAATAATGTTATTATATGTAAAGCCAGCTAAATTTTTGTTTTTGCTGTCTAATGTTTTTATTAGTTTTATATTTAGTAGTTTAGATAAAACATTCTCTAAATTGCTTTTATTTACATATCCCATTTTTATTAGCGAATACATATATATCTCTAGGTTTTGGACAAATTCAGTAATTTTTTGTTTACTTCCCTTTGAATCTTTTTGCGTTTTAGCAAATAATATTGATTCTTCATAGATATGTTTTAAAAATTTGTCAAATCCTAAAAACTGTGAATTATTCCAGTCATATAATGTTTTATACATTTTTACCAAACCCCTTCAAATTGTTACAATATTATAGCATAAAATACCAAAAAATGCAAATTTTTTTATGGCTCATCTATAAAATATATACTATATAGAGAAAGAAAACACTCAATATTTTTTTAAAAAAGTGTTTTCTTAAATATAGTTTTACTTTTTGTTAGTAAGAATTATTTTTTGAAAATATCATTTTTTAGTAGATCTATTAAAGGATTCGTGTTAGCTAAATCATTTAATATTTGACTAGGAAAGTCTTCATTTCCCGTAGTGTTATTATTGGCATTTCTAATTTTACTACTTGTTAAATTTCTTTCAGTTTTTATAAAATTATCAGTACATCGTAAATTGGTTAAATTCGTTTTTGTCTCTGTTTCATATTTATGTCTAGCACCATTATTTCGATATCTTGAATACATTGCAAAGTAATAAATAAAACCAATTAATAAAAATAGCCAATTGTAATCAAAATCAGTATACATCATACCTAAAAATCCAAATATTTCAATTATTATAGATACTAATAACAATTTTGGTGTGTGTATTGGGACACTACCCATTGTTTCTTTAGTTCTAGCATTTACGGCTACATAGTGAAGTATTTTATCATTACCCTTTACTTGAAGATAACTATAAAGCCAAACTGGTAAATAAGCTGATTTCCATTGTTTTCCTTTTATATCAAGTTGTTCACTATTCCAAGCTACTCCTCGATCATATTCTTTTAAACTGTCATTAGCAGAAAATTTAGCTATAAGTTTTGAGTAATTTTCAACTATCGGTTCTAATTGAGATATATTTATATCTCTTTTTTCCGAAGTATAACCTTTTAAATAGTTAGAATCATATTTTACACAATTTTCTAAATCAAATGGCATTATAGCATTGATGACATTATTAGTTTTAGAATTAGTTTTGCTTAATTTATCTGTGCTCGATTCAACAGTCAATCCATCTATTACTAAATCAAAATCTCTTTCTACATTGTATAAATCAGCATCATAGTATGTTACTTTACTATTACTATCATAATAACTATTTCTTAGACGTTCACCTGCTCCTTTTAAATTTACGTGAGAATTAATATCTACTATCATATAGGGTAAATAAACTCCCATAATGTTTTCAGTACTAAATTCTTGTTTAAATTTAGGATGAGCAAAAAATTTTCTTTTTCCTACAAAATTTTCAATTTGTTTTTTAGCCTCTTCTTTAGTAATTCCAAATGGTAATACTAAATCAGGTATAGCACCATTTGGAATCTGTTCATTAATTGATAGCATATTACGACACCAATGGCATCTTGCTTGAGATATAGAAGTTGTATCAATAACTACTTCGGCTCCACAGCTTTCACACTTTAGGGTAATAATGTCATTACTATCAGGATCAATGTCCATGGTACCAGATGCCATAACTTGTCCTTCTAGTTTACTCAAATCTGTTTGTAAAGTCTCATTTTTTATAGGATTAAATTCATGTCTACAAAAATTACATCTAAGTTTTCCTGTTGCGACATTTAGACTAATGTCTGTTGATCCACATAATGGACACTTGCTTTGACCATTTTTTGTGTCTGTATTAGTGTTAACAATTTGACTTGGCTTATTTGTTGATATATTTTTGTTTGTAGGAGTTAAAGTCTCACTACCTTTATTTTTCATATTAAATACCTAAAATTTGTTGCTTTAATTTGTCGTAATCTTCTTGCGTAATTGCTCCAGCATCAAGTAATTTTTTCATTTCTAATAATTTTTCTTGTGGTGTTTGTGTTGTTTGTTGATTAAATGAAGGCTGATATGATGAAGTATTTGGTTGTTGCATTCCACCCATAATATTGCTAGCGGCATTCATTCCCATGCCCATAAAAGCCATACCAGAACCGCCACCATTTTCACCAGCTGCTTGAATTCCTCTTGCTGCTGATTGTTGCATAAATGAATTTCCTCTTGTTCCAGATAAAGCATCTGCTTTTTTAACATCTTTCATTAATTGTTTAGTATCTTCATCATATTCAATAGCTAATATAGCTGTTTTAACTATTTGAAGACCACGATTAGTTTTCCATTGATAAGCATCTTCTACTGCTTGAGACATAGCTTGAGCAAAACCAAGTTGATCTGCTTGTAAATTTGAAATTCTATTATTTTTATTAGGATCATTACTATAATTTGAAAAGGCTGCTGATAGTGTACTAACAACTTCATTAAATAGTTGTGTTCCAGCATCATTATCCATGTCAGCAAAATCAAATACTTTTGCATCAGCTTGTAAATAAGATATTGGTACAAAGTTTTTAATAAATAATAAAGGATCAACTATTTTTAAGGTATATGTACCCCTAGTAATTGCACCAACTTGTGTACCGAAATAAGCATCATCCCAATAAACTTCAGATTGTGTTCCAAATTTATTATTAGGAATTTCTTTCAAATTAACATAAAAAGCTAATTGTTGAGTAGAAGGTTGTCCTCCAAATTTAAATCTGTCCCAAGATGTTTTTATTATTGAAGATAAAATTCCATCATCATTAAAAAATGATTTTGAATTTTGATCATCTGATTTGAATTCATAACCACCTGGATCAGCAACTAAACCTGTTATTTGTCCATCTTGTAATGTAATTAATGCTGTTCCTTCTGGAATAACAATTTTACTTCCATTGGTAATAATATTTTCAGAACCTTTAGTATTAGAACCTCTTTCATTATTTGTTGATTTTTGTACAGCTGGGAATATTCCTGCTGTTGCTGGTACGTTAGGTACTGGTATGTAGTAATCTTTCCATTCATCGGCGAATGTTCCACCGATTGCACCACTAAATGCTTTTATAAATCCCATATTTCTACCTCTTTTCTTTGGATTTAGATTAAGTTTAGAATACTTATGCATCTAATACTTTTGTTTCTATTATAGCATGTTTTTGAGAATATTATATAATTTTTTTAGATGTTAGAATTTACTTTGTAAAAATTTATGTGGTGATTAGAAAATTTTTTGCTTATGTATTTACAAATTATTTTATTAGTTTATGATAACTAATCTAGCACTATAATTACCTCCACCACTTCCATAATAATTCTCTATTTGAAAAATTCCATTTAATGGTGAATTATTGTGGTAACCTCCTCTTTTTATCCAAGGATTATATATTGTAACAAATAGTGCTGCATCATTGTACCAATTTTGTGTTTCAAGTAAACCTTGGGCGTAGCATGGGTTATTATTACACGAATTTTTTGAGTTGGCAATTTGTGCGTTTTTGTTATCTGTACTAGTATATAGATTATAATATTTTTCTTCCGGAAATAGTACTTCTGGATTATTTGTAAAAATAGTTTCTCCGCCAGTAATACCAGTAAAACCTGAATTATTTGTCATAGTGGATCCACTCATTGGTTTGCCTAGATATGAAATTACTCCCATGACATATTCATAACTACCTCCTACCATATCATAAATTCCATAGATAGTTCCAGTTGTGGAGGCTCCTGGGCCAACTGCACCATTATTATCATCTGAAAGTGAAAAATCATTATATTTATATTGTGTAGTTTTGGAATTACTTGTTGGTGGATAACCATTACTTTGGCCAGTTATATATAATGATGAATTATTTTGATATATTTCTTTATTTGCTCCTGTATAATCATTATTTCCATACTTTCCATAACGACTTTGAGATAAATAAGCAACGGCTCCCCATTCATCATTTTTCATCATATGTAAGTCTCCACTATCAGCTTGAAAACCATATATATTTGAATAACTTAGTTGCATACT
>CANQEF010000029.1 GCA_947594675.1 uncultured Bacilli bacterium | reverse complement strand
CCTATAAGCCTACCTGTTGTATTAGGAATACCAATAGATAGACTTTCTTTTATATAACTAGTACTAGGACGTAAGTCGCTCTTTTTAATAGTTAAATTTTTAGGTAAGAAGAATATTAAAATTATAATGGATGATAGTTCACTTATTACATTAGAAAGAATAATATATAAAACAGCATATTTTAAACCTAATGGTAAGATATAGGGTATTCCTATAATCATTAAAATTAAGCGAACAATATCTTCAACTATATTACTTATGATGTGAGGAAACATTTTTTCTTTACCAAAAAAATAACTTCTACAAATACTAGAAATACTTGTAAAAGGAATTACTAAGGCTATAGCTAAAATGCTTAGATAAGTATCTTTATTATGAAGAAGATTATTAGAGAGAATAGGTGCTAGTAAAAAGATAATTATTATTAAAATTGAATTTACTAATAAAGTAATTGGGATTATCGAAAAAAATAATTTGACATTGTTTTTGGTATCTTCAGAAACTAATTTAGATAAAGCTGTTGGTAGACCAAATTGACTTAGACTAATAAAAAGAGAAAAAGTTGGTAATATTAGCATGTAAAGTCCAAGACCTTCTGTTCCTATTAAACGACTCATAATAATTTTAATAAGCATTCCTAATATTTTAGTTACAAAACCACCTATTAATAGTATGAGAGTAGACTTAATAAATTTTTCTTTCATATTAAAGATTATGCAAAAAAAGACTATCTTATTTCAAAAAAATATGGTATCCTTTTTATAAGGATAGTTGCACTTTGGTATGAAAAATAATTTTGTAAATATAAGATGTCAATAAAAAAATTTCTTATTAAATGTTCTTTATAAGGATTAAGTATTGTGCTATTCTAATGTTAGAGGTGAAGTTATGAGAGAGTTTATTAGTTTATTAACATCAAATGAGGCAATTGTTATTTATATTGTTGCGGCGATAGCTTGCTTTTTAGCTTTTATTATTTATTTAATTGATAAGAGTTATATTAAAAGAAAACAAAGACATAATACGAAAGAGTTAAATAAATTGGTGGAAGAAGTATCAGAAGTTATTAATGAGGAGAAAGAAAAAACACCGGTTTATAATGAGCCAATATTAGAACCTATTGCAGAAGAAAATGCTACTCCTTTAGTTGAAAAGGAAAATGTCGTTGTAGCTCAGCCTGTAGAAAACGTTGATAATGTTGTGTTAGAAAATTTAAATAATTTAGTTACTGAACCGATTGATACAAAGAAAGAAGATAGTATAGAGAATGTTTCTAATATAAATACACCAAGGGTAGAGCCTATTGAGGAGTTAGAATATACATCAATTGAGCCAAATCCAGAAGAGGCTAAGGAAGAACTTAGAAAATTAGCTATTGAATTAGAAGAGGAAGAGAAAAATAACAGCTCTCCTAGTATTATTAGTAATTATGAAGAAGAGCAAGAATCTAATGCTATTATAAGTTTAGAGGAATTAGTTAAAAAGAGTAAAGAGATGTATGCTGCTAATGAACTTAGCCAGTATAAGGATGAAGGAAATGAGCCTATTAGTTTAGCTGATTTGGAAAAAGCTAAACAAACTAATTCAACTCCTATATATGATGAACCATTTATAATTGCTAATGTAGTTTCTGATATGGAAGAGAAAATCAATAATGTTAAACCTGTTCAGATAGAGCAACTTGAAATATCAGATTTTAATGAATCTAATGCAACAGAATTGAATGAGGAGTCTCTTCAAGATACTTATGTAAAACCTAAAGTAGAAGAATTATATCAAACAGCTAAGTTTAAGAAGAGCCCTGTTATTTCTCCAATTTATGGAATTGAAAAGAGTGAAGATGATTATTTGGAATTAGAAAATACAGCTAATTATGATAAACTTGATGAAGAGATAAGAAAGACTAATGAATTCTTGATGACTTTAAGAGAATTGCAAAAGAACTTAGATTAAAAATATAAGGATTATTTAAGTAGATAGACATATCTACTTTTATATTTTCTGTTTCTTTTAAAAATGGCATTTTTTTGTTATAATAATTCTCAAAAGGAAGTAGTGTTTATGCGTAGTGTTGGAATTTATACATTGGGATGTAAGGTTAATACTTATGAAAGTGAGTATGTTACTAATTTATTAAAAGATGCTGGATATGAAATAAAAAATTTTCAGGATGTTTGTGATGTCTATATAATTAATACTTGTACTGTTACAAATACTAGTGATATTAAATCAAAGAAAATTATTAGAAAAGCAATTAATACTAATCCTCATGCTTGTGTAGTAGCAATGGGATGTTTTATAGAGGCTAATAAAGATATAGAAATTCCTGGATTAGATATTATTATTGGTAATAAAGATAAATCTAAGATTGTTTCTTTGTTGGAAGAGTATTTTACTAAAAAAGAAACAATTAAAAGATTGTATGCCTCAAGTTTAGGAGAGTTTGAGGATATGTATATTACTGATTTTCCGGGAAGAACGAGAGCTTTTGTTAAAATTCAAGATGGTTGTGAAAATTTTTGTAGTTATTGTATAATTCCTTATGTTAGGGGAAAATGTCGTAGTAAAGAGTTAAATAAAGTTATTTCTGAAATTACAAGTTTAGTAAATAATTCATATCAAGAAATTGTGTTAACGGGTATTCATACTGGTAATTATGGTGTTGATCTAGATACTAATTTTGCTAGTCTTTTAAAAGAAGTAGTTAAGATAAAAGGACTTAAGAGATTACGTATATCCTCTATTGAAATTACGGAATTGACGGATGAAGTTTTGGAAGTAATTAAGAATGAGAAGGTTATAGTCAATCATTTACATATTCCATTGCAAGCGGGTAGTGATGAGGTATTAAAACTTATGAATAGAAAGTATGATTTAGATTATTTCTTTAAAAAGATAGATAGTATTCGGGCTATAAGACCTAATATTTCTATATCTACAGATGTAATTGTAGGATTTCCTTATGAGGATGAAAGTTTATTTCAAAAAACACTTGATACTTGTAGGAAATTAGCATTTAGTAAGATTCATGTTTTCCCATATAGTGAAAGAAAAAATACAAAAGCGCAGCTATTTTCTAATAAAGTTGATAATAATATAAAGAAGGCAAATGCTAGAAGACTTTTATTATTGTCTAAAGAGTTAGAAATAAATTATATGCAAAAATTTCTTAATCAAGAAGTAGAAGTTTTAATAGAAGAGGTAAAGGAAGGCTCTAGCTATGGTCATACAGGAGAATTTCTTCATGTAAAGATTGCCTCTGAATTACAAAGAAATACTTTTGTTAAAATTAAAATAAAAGAAATAAAATATCCTTATTGTATTGGAGAGATGCTATGATTGAATATATTAAAGGGAATTATCGAAAAAGTATTTTTACTAATGAAAATGGTTATCATATTGGTATTTTTAGAGTAAAAGACACTAATAGTGAAGACTTAGGTAAGTTTTTAGGTAAGACTATTACTTTTACTGGTTATTTTCATGAATTAAATGAAGATGATACTTATATATTTTATGGGAAAAAAGTTTATCATGAAAAGTATGGAGAGCAGTTTCAAGTTGATAATTATGAAAGATGTAAACCAGAGGAAAAAGATGGTATTATTGAATTTCTAACAAGTGGACTTTTTAAGGGAATAGGTGAAAAAAAGGCTCAAACGATTGTCAATGTGCTTGGAAAGGATACTTTAAAAATAATTTTAGAGAATCCTGAAAATCTTATCTTAATTCCTGGTATTTCAAAGAAAAATATTGATGAGTTACATACTAAGTTAAAAGAGCATGAGGCTAGTTATGAGACTATATTGTTTTTGAATGATTCAGGTTTTACAACGAAAGATGCTATGCTTATTTATAATTATTATAAAGAAAATACAAGAAAGATTATTGAAGAAGATATTTATAGATTAATAAAAGATTTAAATGATTTAACATTTAAAAAGATTGATAGTGTTGCTATTAGGATAGGGGTAGAAAAGGACTCTTTAATTAGAATTAAGGCGGCTATTTTATATATTATGAATGAAATAAGTAATACTTATGGACATAGCTATTATTATGAAGAAGAACTTATTATGTTGCTGCCACGAGTTTTGGGGGTAAATATTGCAGAAGATACTTTTTATGAGGCTATAAATTCTTTAATAAAAGATGTTGATATTATTAAGAATGATGAAAAGTATTATTTAAGAGAAATGTTTGAATCAGAAAAATTGATTGTTAGAAGATTTAAATTACTATCGCATCAAGAAGATTTAAAGGCTTATAAATTAGAAGATAAAATAAAGGAAATAGAATCATTTTACAATATTAAATATAACGAAGATCAATTAGAGGCAATTAGAAAAAGTTATTTAAAACATTTTTTAATTATTACGGGAGGACCTGGTACGGGAAAGACTACTATTATGAAGGCTATAGTAGAATTAATTAGAATCATGAATAAATATTCTTATAATGATTTATTAGCAAAAGTTGCTCTTCTTGCTCCAACAGGTAGAGCGGCTAAAAGAATGAGTGAGACAACTAACTTGAAGGCATCAACAATTCATCGTTTTTTAAAATGGCAAAAAGAGACGAATAAATTTCAAGTAAATGAGTATAATAAAAGCTCTGCTGAAATTGTTATTATTGATGAGGCTAGTATGATAGATACTTTATTGATGGCTAATTTACTAAAAGGATTGTCAGTTGGTTGTAAAATAATTTTAGTAGGAGATGATCATCAATTACCTTCTGTTGGTCCAGGTCAAGTATTGCATGATTTGATTGGTAGTGAGGCTTTAGAAGTAGTAGAATTGAAAAAACTCTATCGACAAGGAAAAGATTCTAATATAATTACTTTAGCTTATCAAATAAGAAATGGACAGGTAGATAGAAATATATTTAATAAAGAAGAAGATTTGACTTTTATTAGTTGTGCTCCTTCTTTGGTATTACAAAATATAAAAGAGGTTGCCTCTACTTATAGGGATATGTCGTATAAAAATTTTCAAATATTAGCACCTATGTATAAAGGTTTAAATGGAATAGATGCTATTAATAAGGATCTTCAATTGATTTATAATAAAAAGCAAGAGACTAAAAAAGAATTGACAATAGGAGAGGTAACTTTTAGAGAAGAGGATAAGGTTATTCAACTTACGAATATGCCGGATGATAATGTTTATAATGGTGATATTGGTCTAATTGAAAATATTATTACAACTTCTAAAAAAGAGATTAATATTAATTTTGATGGGAATTATGTTAAATATACGCCGTCTAATTTTTCTAATTTTCGTCTTGCTTATGCTATATCGATACATAAAGCTCAAGGTAGTGAATTTGATGTCGTTATTTTACCTTTAGTTAGATCTTATAGTAAAATGTTGTATCGTAAGCTTGTTTATACTGCAGTTACGAGAGCTAAGAAGAAGTTATATTTAATTGGGGATTTAAATGCTTTGGATATAGCTATTCAAAATACTAATACTGATATTAGAAGAACTACAATAAAAGATTTTTTAAAAAATTAATTTTCTTGATGGTATAAAAAAAACTAATTGGGTAAGACTAATATTAGAGGTGATAATGATGAAAAAAAGTACTATGATGGCTATGTTAGTTGGAGGATTAGGCGTTATGGGTTATATGTATATGCAAAAAAATCCTCAAATGATGAATAATATGCGTAATATGATGAAAAGTGCTGCTAAAAAGACATATAATAAATTAGAAGAAATGGAAAATTAAAGCCTTTGGGCTTTTTTCTTTTGAAAAAACATTTGACAAGCGAACATAAGTATGATATTGTCATATTGTTGGGTAAAAATTTATGGTTGTCAAATTAAGTCAAACAAAGTTGAAAAATAGAATCAATTCCCTTATAATAATAGATAGTGAAGATTAGGAGTGATATTAATGGCTTTAAAATATGATGAGTCATCAATAAAGATATTAGAAGGTTTAGAGGCTGTAAGAAAAAGACCTGGTATGTATATTGGTTCAACTGATAAAAGGGGTCTTCATCATCTTGTTTGGGAAATAGTTGATAATTCTATTGATGAAGCTATTAATGGTTTTGGAGATTATATTAAAATTATTCTTCATAAAGATAAATCAATTAGTGTAGAAGATCATGGTCGTGGTTTACCTACTGGTATGCATGCATCAGGTAGGTCAACTCCTGAAGTTATTTTTACGGTTTTACATGCTGGTGGAAAATTTGAGCAAGATGGGTATAAGGTTTCGGGTGGTTTGCATGGAGTTGGTTCTAGTGTTGTTAATGCATTGTCTAAGTGGCTAGAAGTTACAATTAAACATGATAAGGGTGAGTACTATATTCGTTTTGAAAATGGTGGTGAGGTAAGTGTTCCTTTAAAACAAATTGGTACTACTAATAAGACGGGTACAATGGTACGTTTTTTACCGGATGATACAATTTTTTCGACTACAAATTTTTCTTACACAACAATATGTGAGAGGATGCAAGAGTCAGCTTTTTTGCTTAAAGGAATTACAATTGAAGTTATTGATGAAGAGGACGAAAGAGATGCTAAATTTCATTATGAAAGGGGCATTGAAGAGTTTGTTGAAGAATTAAATAAGGGGAAGGAGACACTTCATAAAGTTTTAGCAATTACAGGAGTGAAAGATAAAATAGAAGTTGAAGTTGCCTTGCAGTATACAGATACTTATAATGAAGAAATTGTAAGTTTTGTAAATAATGTTAAAACAATTGATGGAGGAACTCATGAAGTTGGCTTTAAAACGGCTTTAACAAGAGTATTTAATGACTATGCTAAAAGTAATGGCTTTGTGAAAGAAAAAGATAAGGCTTTAGAGGGTAGTGATGTTAGAGAAGGATTAACGGCTGTTATTAGTTTAAAAATACCTGAAAATATCTTACAATTTGAAGGCCAAACAAAAGGAAAATTAGGTACTCCTATAGCAAAAAATGTTGTTGAAACTATTGTTACGGAGCAAATGAGAGTATATTTAGAAGAGAATAAATCTATAGCAACAGAAATAATTAATAAAAGTTTACGTAGTAAAATAGCTAGAGAAGCGGCTCGTAAAGCTAGGGAAGAGGCAAGAAAAGGTACTAAGAAGAATGCTAAAGAACGTTCTTTATCTGGAAAATTAGCTCCAGCACAAAGCAAAGATAGAGATAAAAAAGAATTGTTTTTAGTGGAGGGTGATTCAGCAGGTGGTTCTGCCAAGCAAGGACGTGATAGACGTTATCAAGCAATTCTTCCTTTACGTGGTAAAGTTTTAAATACGGAAAAAACTAAAGAGGAAGATATTTTAAAAAATGAAGAAATTAATACCATGATTTATACAATAGGTGCAGGATATGGTGCTAATTTTGATATAAAAGATTGTGAATATAATAAAGTCATTATTATGAGTGATGCTGATGAAGATGGTGGTCATATTCAATGTCTATTACTTACATTCTTTTATCGTTATATGAAACCTTTAATTGAAGATGGACGTCTTTTTGTAGCTTTGCCACCACTTTTTAAAATTCAGAGTGGTAAAGAAATAGATTATGCTTATACTATTGAGGAAATGCAAGAAAAAGCAAAGGGTAAAAAGTGTGAAATACAAAGGTACAAAGGACTTGGTGAAATGAATGCTGATCAGCTTTGTGAGACAACTATGAAACCGGGAAGTAGGACTTTAATAAGAGTAAATATTGAAGATGCACAACTTGCGGAAAAAAGAGTTTCTATTCTTATGGGAGACGATGTACCTCCACGTAAAGAGTGGATTGATGAAAATGTTGAATTTACTTTAGAAGATAATTATGAAATTTAGAAATAGGTGATTTTTATGCCAAGAAAAAAAACAGAAACTGAAGAGATAATTGAGAAAATATTTGATTATACTCTTGAAGATATAATGGGAGAACGTTTTGGTAGTTATTCAAAGTATATTATTCAGGATAGAGCTATTCCTGATGCTAGAGATGGTTTAAAACCGGTGCAAAGAAGAATTCTTTATTCGATGCATAAAGAAAAGAATACTTTTGATAAGCCATATCGTAAAAGTGCTAAAACGGTTGGTGATGTTATTGGTAATTATCATCCTCATGGCGATACTTCAATATATGATGCTATGGTTCGTATGAGTCAACCTTGGAAAACGCGTTTACCATATATAGATATGCATGGTAATAATGGTTCGATTGATGGTGATAGTCCGGCTGCTTATCGTTATACGGAGGCTCGTCTTTCTAAGATATCTAATGAAATGCTTAGAGATATAGATAAAGATACAGTGGAATTTGCTCCTAATTTTGATGATTCAACTATTGAACCTACGGTTTTGCCAGCAAGATTTCCAGCTCTTTTAGTTTATGGTGCACAGGGAATTTCAGCAGGATATGCTACAAATATTCCTCCTCATAATTTAAATGAAGTAATTGATGCAACTATTTATCGAATAGATAATCCTAATTGTGAACTTGATTCTTTAATGAATTTTGTTAAAGGCCCTGATTTTCCAACGGGTGGTATTGTAGAAGGAATAAGTGGAATTAAAGAGGCTTATGAAACGGGACGAGGTAGAATCGTTGTTAGAAGTAAATATAGTATTGAAGAGGAGAAAAATCAAAAAGCAATAATTATTACAGAAATACCTTTTGAAGTTAATAAGGCTTTAATGGTAAAAAAAATTGATGATATTCGTATTGATAAGAAAATTGATGGTATTTTAGAAGTACGTGATGAGTCGGCTGCTGATATTCGTATTGTTATAGATGTTAAAAAAACGGCTAATACAGATTTAATTATAAATTACTTGCTTAAAAATACCGATATGCAAATTAGTTATAATTTTAATGTTGTATCGATTGTTAATAGAAGACCAAAGCTTTTAGGTTTAAAAGCTGCTCTTGATGCTTTTATTGCTCATCAAAAAGAAGTAGTTAAAAGAAGAACAGAATTTGATTTAAAGCATGCTAAAGCTAGATTTCATATAGTTGAAGGCTTAATTAAATGTATTTCTATTTTAGATGAAGTAATAAAGGTAATTAGAAATTCAAAAAATAAAGCTGATGCTAAAGACAATTTGGTAAAGGCTTTTGCTTTTACTGAAGAACAAGCAGAGGCTATTGTTACTTTGCAACTTTATCGTTTAACTAATACTGATGTTGTTGCTTTAGAAAATGAATTAGCTGCTTTGGAAAAAATTATTAATGGACTTAGTGCTATTTTAGGCAGTGAAGATGTTTTAAAAAGTGTTATGAAAAAAGATTTGCGAGATGTTAAAAAGGAGTATCCAACTCCACGTCTTACAGAGATAAAAGATGAAATTACTGAGATTAAAATTCAGGCAGAAGAATTAATTCCTAAAGAAGATGTTGTTGTTATGCTTACAAAAGATGGTTATATTAAGAGAACATCATTTAGAAGTTATTCTGCTACAAAAGATGAAGAAATGGTTATTAAAGAAAATGATTATATACTAGGTATTTATGAAATGACAACTACAGATACACTTTTAGTGTTTACATCGGGTGGTAATTATTTACATATTCCTGTACATATAATTCCTGATTTAAAATGGAAGGATATGCCAAAGCATGTAAGTAATATTATTGAGTTACCAAAAGAAGAAAGTATTATTAGTGCTATACCAGCTTATGATTTTGAAAGTGATAAAAACCTTATAATGGTAACTAAAAATAGTATGATAAAAAGATCAAAATTAAAAGACTTTAAGTTACAAAGATATAATAAAGCTACATCATGTATGAAATTAAAAGAAAATGATGAAGTTGTCGATGTCATTCTCGAAGAAAAACCTTATGTATTTTTAGTAACTAATACTGGTTATGGACTTAGCTTTAGTTGTGAAGAAATTCCTTTAGTGGGAGTTAAAGCATCGGGAGTAAAGGGACAAAAGCTAAAGGATGATTATGTAGTTAGTATTAATAACTTCTCATATAATGAAGATGAGTTTATATCTATAATTACTAATAAAGGTACTGGAAAAAGAGTAAGATTACAGGAATTTGAAATTTCATCTAGAACAAGAAGAGGACTATTAGTAATTAGAGAAGTTAAATCTAATCCTTATGAAATTATTAAATCATTTGTAGTTGATTCTAAAAAGCAGCTTGGTATTAAAAATGCTGATATTACTTATATAAAGCTAACAGAACTTGGTATTGCTGATAGGTATTCTACGGGTACACAAATTTCTAAACATAAACTCGTAACAGCTTTTGTTGAGGCTACTTTGGTTAATAAGAAAACTGAACAAGTTAAATTGGATACTTCAAAGGAAGATGTTGTTTTGGAAAAACAGGTTCCTAAAAAGGAAAGAATTTCTTTAAAAGAAATAGATGATCAATTGATGACAATTGAAGATTTTCTAAAATAAGAAGAGTTATTCTTCTTTTTTTATGTATTAGGAACTTGCTTGGTAAAGACGGATAAATAGAATTGAGAAGAATGCAACACAAAAGAGCACATA
>CANQEF010000028.1 GCA_947594675.1 uncultured Bacilli bacterium | reverse complement strand
CTCGAATCATATAAAAACATAATTATTGATAACAATTACATTAAGTCAAATAAAATATTTGATATCCCTATGCCAATTAATTTGAATATTGCTTATGCTGAATATCATAATTAATTATCAGTCATTTTGTTTAACACAACTTAAATATAAAATAACTTTCAATTTTTATTTGATGTAATAAAATTGTTGTAAATGACATAAATAAATGATAAGATATATTTATAAAATTTAAAGAAAGGAAGTATCATAGTGGACGAAAAATTAATAAAAATTTATCCAAAAATGTTTACATGGTTATTTGTAGGACTATTAATAACATTTGTAAGTGGTTATGGCTTATCCCTAGTACCATCATTAGCAATGCAATTAATTGCCTTTGGAGCTATACCAATAATCATTATTGAATTAGTAATCTCTGTTATAATGGGATTTCGCATAAAAAAAATGCATAAGTTAACTGCCATGATTTGCTATATTATCTTCTGTATTACAACAGGAATAACCTTCTCAGTTTTATTTTTGACTTATGAGTTGTTTTCTATGATGTCAATCTTCATTATTGCCTCTATAATCTTTGCAGTACTTGCCCTTTATGGTCATAAGACTGAGAAAGATTTATCAAAATTTGGAGTAATCCTACTAGTTTCTTTAATCGTTACAATTATAGGCTCATTTATAAATGTTATATTTTTTAAAAACTCTACTTTTGATATAGTCATATCAGCAATATGTGCTTTGATATTTGCACTCTACATAGCTTATGATATGAAAACAGTTAAACTTCTAGCTAATGAATTAGATGAAGATAAAGTTGCTGTTTTTGGAGCTTTCAACTTGTATCTAGATTTTATTAATCTCTTTGTAAGATTATTAGAATTATTTGGTAAAGAAAAAGATTAAATTCTTTTTTCTTTTTAAGGAGTAAAAATGAAAACAAGAAAAGAATTAAAGAAAAAAGCTCGTAGAGTTTTACAAAAGCATTTCTTATTTTTTATTATCGTATGTTTAATTGCCTCATTTATTGGTGCTGAATTTACTGATTCTTTATCAATTACAAGAATTGGAAATCAACTATCTAGTGAGCAAAAATTATTAATTGAAGATTTTGAAAATGACAAATTAACAGATGCTGATAAATTAATTGAAGAGAAAAAAGAAGAGCTTATTAATAAAGTGCATAACCCCATATTTGGTACAACAAGGGGAGTTTTAGCAAGTTTTATTGAATCCGTTTTAACTGGTTCCATCTATGTAACTATAATTAAAGCTACAATTTCTATCACTAAGTCGAAAAATCTTGCAATCGCTTTATTAATACTTCTAAGTTTATTTTTAACTTTCATAATTTGGTTTTTTACAACCAATGTCTACCCAGTAATTTCTAGAAGAATATTTCTAGAAGGACGCACTTATTCTAAAGTGTCTAAGCAAAGATTTACTTTTCTTTTAAATATTAAAAAATGGACTAAAGCCTCTTTCACCATGTTTTTAAAATACATTTACATGTTTTTTTGGAGTTTAACAATTATTGGAGGCATAATTAAAAGATATTCCTACTTTTTAGTTCCCTATATAGTAGCTGAAAATCCCGACATACCTTCAAAAAAAGCTATCAATTTATCTCGCAGAATGATGGATCATCATAAGTTTGAATGCTTTAAAATGGAATTATCTTTTTTAGGTTGGAAGATGCTAGGTTTATTAACTTTTGGAATGACTAAAGTTTTATATTCTAATCCTTATGAAGTTGCTTTTTTTAGTGAATACTATGCTAATTTAAGAAAAGATGCTATTAAAGATAAAATTATGGATTATGAATATTTAAATGATGAGTATTTATTTAAAAAAGCCGATAAAAAGCTACTAGAAGATACATACTCTGATATAGTTGAATTAAAAGATAAGAAAGTAAAAAACATTTGTCGTGAAAATGGAATTAAAGCTTTCTTAGTAAATAACTTTGGAATAACTCTTTATAGTAAAAAAGAAGAAGATGAATACGAAAAAGAAGAATTACGCAAGAACCGAATTAATTATTATCAAGATGTAATTGATGGAAAAAGTTATCCAAATCGTTTATTTAAAATTCAAGAAAAAACTAAGAAAAGAATTATTGAGAATATTAATTATTTGAGAAATTACACTATTACATCGCTAATTTTACTTTTCTTTATAATTTCATTTATAGGTTGGATTTGGGAAGTGAGTTTGCATCTAATAAGCGATGGTGTTTTTGTTAATCGTGGTGCTTTACATGGACCATGGCTTCCTATTTATGGTTCAGGTGGTCTTTTAATATTAATCTTTTTAAAGAAATTTCGTAAAAGTCCATTAAAAGAATTTGTTATGACTGTAATTATTTGTGGATGTGTTGAATATTTTACAGCCTACTATCTTGAAATTACTCATAATGGAGTCAAATGGTGGGATTATAGTGGGTATTTTTTAAATTTACATGGACGTATCTGTGCAGAAGGATTACTTATTTTTGGTCTAGGTGGTTTAGCAATTGTTTATGTTCTAGCACCATTACTAGATAATTTGATAAGAAAAATTAATAAAAAACTTTCCATTGTTTTATGCACCATCCTCTTAACATTATTTATAATTGATAAATGCTATTCACATTATTATCCTAATGAAGGAGAAGGAATAACGAATTATGCATATTAC
Source organism: uncultured Bacilli bacterium (assembly GCA_947594675.1). Next base: position 8,018 of record CANQEF010000028.1, on the reverse strand, counting down.
GAGCAAACTTTAGAGTACTGGAGGGTATAGCATGATAGCAGTATTTTTGTCACCCTTATATGTAATATTACATATCTACTTAATATGGCGGCTATTAATTTGGTTAGGTGCTTGTCATAAAATATTTAAAAAGAAGCAAATAATATTTTTAATATTATTAATATATGCTTTTTTTTCTTGTGCCATTTTAATTGGATTTTTACTACCAAAAGGCAAATTAAAATATTTAATTAGTGGTATGGGAAATTTTTGGTTAGGAATTTTGCTTTATACAATAATAATTTTTGTAATAAATTACTATATTAAATTGATTTATTTTAAAGTAAAAAATATTCCTCCTAAAAAAACTAGAACAACAAAATTTTATAAAATAAGCGGTATTATATCTATCCTTCTAATTTTCTTTATAAGTATCTATGGTACTTTGAATGCTCGCAACATACGCACAACTAGTTATGAAATTACAATAAATAAACAAGTACCTAGTTTCAAGAAATTAAATATTGTACTAATAGCTGATTTACATATTGGCTATAACCTTGGATCAAAACAAATTGCCAAAATGGTTAAAAAAATAAATGAACAAAATCCTGATATTGTCGTTATAGCAGGAGACATCTTTGACAATGACTATGAGGCTATAGATAATCCAACAAAAATAATAAATTCTTTTCGTCAAATAAAATCTAAATATGGAACATATGCCGTCTATGGAAATCACGATATAGATGAGAAAACTCTAGGAGGCTTTACTTTTGATTATAAAAAGGATAAAATAAGTGATATACGTATGGATCAAATGTTAGAAAAATCAAACATTACTTTATTACGAGATGAATATCTATTATTAAAAGATGAAATATATATTTATGGACGCCCAGATTACATGCGTCTTGGCCGCGGTATAACAAAAAGAAAAACTCCCGAAGAAATAGTAGCTAATTTAGATAAAACAAAACCTATCATTTTAATTGACCACGAACCACGTGAGTTAGATGAATTAGCCTCTGCTAAAGTTGATTTAGATTTATCAGGACACACCCACGATGGGCAATTATTTCCTGGAACTATATTAAATAAAATTATTTGGAAAAATTCATATGGTTATAAAAAAATAAATGAATTTCATAGTATTGTAACTAGCGGAGTAGGTCTATATGGACCAAATATGCGAGTTGGTACCATTGCAGAAATTGTTAACATTAAAGTGAATTTTGCTTAAAGAAAAATTGTTGTCAAAAAATTACATAGCTAGTATAAATAAAAATTATAAAAAGAAGGCACTTTCAAAAAACACTCTTATTGAAAAGAGAAAGGAATGATAGTTTTTATGAATAAAAAGTATTTTAATATTACAATTATTGCTATAGTTATTCTTGCAGTAATATGTATATGTTTATTATTTCTTAATAATGAATCAAAAATTACTTCATTTAAAGATGTTAAATTTTCTATAGAAAAAGATACTTTAACACCATCACAAGCAACTTTTATCATAGAAAATAAATCCACCCAAGAAATTAGCTTTGGCGAAGAATATTTTCTAGAAAAAAGATCAAAAAATAAGTGGCACGAGTTAGATACTATTAATGATTTATTTGTTAATCAACCGCTTTATAAGCTAAAAACAAATGAGCAATTTAGTAAAAAATTAAATTGGGAATATGCTTATGGCAAACTACCAAAAGGTACCTATCGTCTTGTTAAAGAAATTCAAGTTAACAAAAAAGCTAAATATATAATAGCTGAATTTACTATATAATTAAAAGAAATCCTAAAAAACTTCTTTATTCAAAAATTCTTGTAAAATACTTTTTTATATTAAATAATATCTCATCTAAAGTATATTTGCTTTCTTTTCTAAAATACTTTAATATTTCAAGCATACTTCCATTCATTAAAAAAGAAATATCAAGATCTAAAAATTTATCATTATAAAAATCTTTTAAAGCCTCTTTTATCTTTGTACTAGCAATATTTTTTAATTTTTCTAAAAACAAAACTGATATATCTGCATTTAAGAATAATTTATATATTTCTTCATTTTCTTTTAAACAGGAAAAAATATTATCAAAATAGTCTAAAATATCTTCTTTAGAATGCAATTTTACTTCTTCATTACATAATAATTCAATCGTTTGCATTTGATATTCCTCAGCTACTTGATAAATATTATCATAATGCGTATAAAAAGTACTTCTTGTTAATTGAGCTCTTTTAACTAATTCTGTAACAGTTACCTTATCTAACTGTTTTTTTTCATTTAGTAATTGAGCAAATGTTTTCTTAATTATATTTCTTGTTTTTATGGCTGAAGAATTTAGACATTGAACTTTCATTTACTTAACACCCTTTCAAAAACTGCCTATATTATACCAAAAAAAGCTTTAAAAGTAAACATTTTAGCTATAAGTGTCCAAATTTAGACACTTTTCTTTAAATTATGCTTTTTTTAAGGAATATATAAGAATATAATGTAATGTGGACTCTAATTGAAAGGACTGATTTAAATTGAAAAAACTTACTAATTTTATTGTAGATAAAAGACATTTTATTTTAGTTTTATTCATTATTTTTACAATTATAAGTGCCATCTTAACTAAAAATGTCAAAATAAATTATGATATATCCAGATATTTACCTAATGATTCTGAAACTAGAATTGGCATGGATATCATGGAAGAAGAATTTTCTAATACAGAAACTAGCACTTTAAACATCATGTTTGAAAATCTAAAAGAAGATGAAAAAACTTCTATAAAAAAACAACTAGAAAAAATCACAGATGATAATGTTGATTATAACTCTTCCGCAGATTACAACAAAGATAAATACACTTTATATGTTATAACAGTAGACGATAAAAGTGACTCTAAAAAAGCATCACAAGTGTATAAAAAAATTGAAGATAATTTTAAAGATTACACCTTCTACACTAGTGGAAACATTTCTGAATCTAATAAAACAGTTTTACCTATTTGGATTATTGCTTTAGCTGTTTTTTGTGCTTTAATAATTCTCCTTATCATGTGTGAATCTTTCACAGAACCTTTCCTTTTTTTAGCAACTATTCTTATGGCTGTTATTTTAAACAAAGGAACAAATATTATCTTTGAGAATGTTTCTCACATTACTGATTCCATAGCCTCAATTCTCCAAATGGCCTTATCCATGGATTATTCTATTATGTTAATGAATCGTTATGATCAAGAAAAAAAGACAGAAAAAGACAAAACTAAAGCTATGAAAAAAGCCCTTCATAAAGCTTTTCAATCAATATCAAGCAGCTCAGTTACAACCATAGTTGGCCTTTTATCTCTTGTCTTTATGAGTTTTAAAATTGGTAAAGACTTAGGATTCATATTAGCTAAAGGTGTCTTATTTAGTTTAATTTGCATTTTCTTTGTTTTACCATCTCTAATTTTAATGTTTGATAAGTGGATTGCTAAAACTAAAAAGAAAAGTCCTAAATTCAATTTAACTAAACTAGGTAAAACTAGTTATAAATTTCGTTATATTTCACTTCCCATATTTTTATTAATTTTTATCGCTAGTTTCCTTCTAAAAGGTAACCTAGGAATTGATTATACTGACAAGCAATCAGATGAAATATCAAAAGTCTTTAAAGAAAATAATCAAATTGCTATTATTTATGATAACGAAGAAGAACAAAAAATTGCTCAAAAGCTAACTAAACTAGAAAACAATAAAAATATTAACGAAGTATTAGCTTACGGTAATACAATTAATGAAAAGTTAAAATTTAAAGATTTAAATGATAAACTTAAAGATTTAGACTCTTCCGTTACCATTGAAGATTATTTATTAAGAATTATTTACTACAATTACTACAATAAGCAAAATAACAATAAAGTAACTTTTAATGAATTTGTAAATTTTATTGAAACTACTGCCTATAGCAATGAAAAAATTAATAAAAAAATTGATGCCAATATAAAAAATGATATTACTAGATTAAAGAATTTTATTACTGATTCTTCGATTAATGAAAAGAAAACACCTAAAGAGTTAGCCCAAATTCTTCAAATTGATGAGGCAAATATTAAAGATCTTTTCATATATTATCTATCTAAAAATAATAATACTGAAATTACTTTAAATGACTTTGTAAGTTTCATGCTTAAAGATGTTTTACCAAATGAAAAATATTCTTCTCAAATAGATAATGCAAGTAAAAGTAAATTAAATACCTTAAGAATTTTTACCAATAAAAATACATTAAATAAAAAAATGTCTTCCACTGAAATAGCTACAGTTTTCAACATTGAAAAACAATTAGTTGATAACCTATTTACCTACTATACTTCAAAAAACGAAATTTCTCTAAAGCTTTCCATCTTTGAATTTTCTAATTTTTTAATTAATAATGTTTTACACGATCCTACGTCTTCAGCAAGCTTTGATGAAAATACTATAAATAATATTAAAATGTTATCTCTTTTTAGTAATCAAGACCTAATAACTAAAGAAATGTCTATCTCAGAAATTGCTAGTCTTTTTGAAACTTCTGAAGAACAAGTAAAAGATATTTTTCTAGTTAAATATCTAAATACCAAAAATACTACCATTTATAAATTGCAAGACTTTATTAACTATGTAAGAATACTGAAAACAACCACTACCTATTTAGACAATTTTGATACAAACATACTCTCTTATCTAGAAAATTCTTCTTTACTAGAAAATAATTATTCTGCCGAAGAGTTAGCAAAATTACTTAATATAAATGAAGAAAGTATTAATCAAATTTACAATTTAATAGACTATCTAACAAATAACACCACTTCTTGGCAAATGACTCCTATAGATTTTGTTGATTTATCTTTATCAAATGAAACAATTTCTAAAAATTTATCCCTTTCTTCTTTAGAAAAGCTAACTTTACTTCAAAAAATAATGCAGTATACAAAAGAGAGTCAAACATTTACTTATATCGAATTAGCTCAAATCATTAATCTCGATGAAATAACTACTAAAAATATTTATGCTTTATATCTATCTACTCTTGATAATCAAACTTTAACTCCGGTAGAATTTGTTAATATAATTTTACAAAATCAAAATGATCCTCTTCTAAATAACATTTCTAAAGAAACTCTAAATAATCTAAAGCTTTTGCAAACCATTATGGATTCTACTATTAATAACAAGAAATACAATACTGAAAGTCTTTCAACTTTATTAAGCATTGACAAAGATAGCTTAGATTTAATTTTTGGTCTATACAATTCGACATACATAAATGAAAATTACTCTCTATCTTTACGCGAATTTATTAATTTTTTACTAGATGATGTTATTACCAATGAAAAATATGCTAATAATTTTGATGAAGAAAAAATAACTAAATTAGCAACTGTTAACACGATAATGAATGACAGCTTAAATAATGTGAAATATTCTAAAGATGAAATGTTTTATATTCTCTCTAAATTATCAAACTCTACTTCTAAAGATATGATAGAAATACTTTATATTTATTATGGCAGCAACAAAGAATATGACGAAAATTGGCAAATGACTATTGAAGAATTTGTAAAATACTTAAACGATGATTTGATAAAAGATAAACGTTTTACTGACTACATTGATAACAACATGAGAAAAGATATAATTGACGCTAAAGGAACAATAAAAGATGCTAAAGAATTATTAGTAGGTCAAAAATACTCTAGAGTCGTTTTAAATACTCACTTAGAATCAGAAGGTAAAAAAACTTTTAATACGATTAAAGATATTAAAAATATTCTTAAAGATGATATAACTAAATCTTTCATAATAGGAGATTCTCCCATGGCATATGAAATAAGTAAAACATTTGATAATGAATTGAATTTTATAACTATTATCACCATGGTTGCTATATTTATTGTAGTAGCTATTACTTTCAAGTCATTAATTATTCCTATAATTTTAGTTTTAATAATTCAATGTGCCGTTTACTTAACAATGGGTATCTTATCCTTTACCGGACAAAATGTTTACTTTATCGCCATATTAATAGTCCAAAGCATTCTAATGGGAGCAACAATTGATTATGCTATTCTATATACTTCCTATTATCTAGAACACCGTAAAAAACTAAGTATTAAAGAATCTGTAATTGAATCTTACAACAAATCAATTCATACCATTTTAACATCAAGCTCTATTCTTACTATTGTAACTTTGATAATTGCTAGTTTTACATCAGCTATTGCTGCTAAAATATGTAAGACTATTTCAGCTGGAACGATTTGCTCAACAGTTTTAATATTATTAATACTACCAGCTCTTCTAGCCTTTGCTGATAAGTTTATTATTAGAAAAAAAGAACAAGAATAGTCTAAAAGTAGAAATAACATCATAAAATACATAAAAGAATTAGTCTACAAAAAACTAATTCTTTTTGATTTAAATATTAATTATAGATGGTATAATTAAATTAACAATATCAAGAAAGGATTTCTAATATGCAATAAGCATAATTAGATATAAAAGCAATGACTGAATCAATACTATATCGCATATCAAGACCTTTAATTAAAATTTATACTAATTTTGTCTATCGACCTAAATACATTGGCTTAGAAAATATATCCATAGATAAGCCAATTATTTTAGCAGGAAGGCACACTAGTACATTAGATTGTCTTCTACTAATTAGCGCAACTAAAAGAAGTGTTCACTTTTTAGCGAAGATTGAATTATGGAAAGGATTAAAAAAAATCATCTTTTCTAATATGGGCTTGATACCAGTTAATAGAAAAGAAAAAAACCATAATGCCATTATCCAAGCTGAAAATTATTTAAAAAATAATTGTGTAATAGGAATATTTCCAGAAGGAACAACAGAAAAAGGAAGAGGCTTATTACCATTTAAAATTGGAGCGGTGAAAATGGCCTATGATACAGGTTGTGAAATTGTTCCCTTTGCTATTACTGGTGAATATAAAATATTTAAAAAAGGACTAACCATTATTTTTGATAAACCCTATAAAATTACGAATAGTGATTTAAATTCTGAAAATGAATTACTAAGAATTAAAATAAAAAAATTGATAAAGGAAGGCGAAAGATATGGGAAAAATAAATGATTTTTTCTTTAAATTATTTAAAAAAGAAAGTTTTAATAAACCTTGGTTAGATTATTATTCACGAGAAGAAAGATCAATAAAATTTACCAAAAAATCAATCTATGATTATATGGTAGATGAAGTAGGAAACGACCTAGACTACATTGTTTTAAACTATTTTGAAAATAGAATTAGCTATAATGATTTTTTTAAATCAATAAATACTTGTGCACGAGCACTTAGAGAATTTGGCGTCAAAGAAAAAGATGTTGTTACTATTTGTCTACCAAATATGCCAGAAGCTATTTATATCTTTTATGCTTGCAATAAAATTGGCGCTGTTGCTGATATAATTCATCCTCTTTCTAGTCCAAAGCAAATCAAATTTTATTTAAACGAATCAAAATCTAGGTTTTTGTTTTTAGTAGATTTTAACTATGAAAAGATAAAAGATGTAATTAATGATACTCTTGTTTATAAAACTATTCTTATATCGCCTAAAGAAAGTATGCCAATTATTTTAAATATAGGATATTCACTAACTCGTAGTATTAAAGTTAAAAAGCCCTTATCTAATGATACAGCCTACATGAGTTGGAAAAAATTCATGAGTTATGGTAATTCTAATTTACGTGAATACCATGCTAAAATGCAAAGTGATGACTTAGCTTTAATTCTACATAGCGGAGGAACAACCGGTACACCAAAAGGAATAATGATTTCTAACTACAGTTTTAATGCTATTGCTCAACAAAGTGGAGTAAATGTCATTAATGTTAGACCTAAAGATAAAATAGTTACAGTGTTACCGATATTTCATGGCTTTGGATTAGGAATTTGCATACATACACCAATTTGTCTAAAAGTAGAAACAATACTAATGCCAGAATATGAGGCCAATAGATTTTATAAAATTTGGAAAAATGATAGACCCCACATCAT
>CANQEF010000027.1 GCA_947594675.1 uncultured Bacilli bacterium | reverse complement strand
GTTTAGCTGACAATGCTGCATAACCAATACTAAGTGTAATTGCTACAACACATAAAGCTACAATTATACCTATTTTTACTTTTCTACTATCCATTTTTCCACCACCAAATTGTCAACAATTCCCTTATTTTATAATAAGATTATACCCCCCACCCGTCTTGATTTGTCAACAAAAAAATTGTGGGATTTTTCCACAATTATTAGATTTAAATATATACCTTAAAGAATCTTTATCATCAACCATGTATCAATAACATTTACTGTCAACCATGTATCAATAACATTTACTTGACTTTGCACAATTTTTAACTTATAATTAAAAATGCAAATTCCTTAGAAACAGCGAATTTAGAGTGTTTTAAAGTGTTTTTCAAAATATATCAAGTAACTATTTGCTGTTAAAGCGAAAAAATTAGAAAAACTCCCTAAGATACGACTAAATTATTTTAAGCGAAATTGTAATATTATAGAAAGGAGCATATATAAATGGCAAGATACACTGGTTCTAGTTATAAACAAGCTCGTCGTGTTGGTTTTTCAATAAGTGAAACTGGTAAAGAATTAGCTCGTCGTCCTTATGGACCTGGTCAACATGGTAATGCTCGTAAAGGAAAATTATCTGACTATGGTACTCAACTAAAAGAAAAACAAAAAGTACGTTTCATGTATAGTTTAAATGAAAGACAATTCAGAAAAACATTTGAAGAGGCTGCTAAAATGAAAGGTATCCAAGGTACAAACTTCCTAAGATTATTAGAGTCTCGTTTAGATAACCTTGTTTATCGTACTGGTTTTGCAACTACTCGTCGTGGTGCTAGACAACTTGTTAACCATGGACACATTACTGTTAATGGTAAGAAAGTTGATATTCCATCATATAGAGTTAAAGTTGGAGATGTTATTTCTTTAAAAGAAGACGACAAAAATCTAAAAATTGTTACTGAATCTTTAGCAAAAGTAACAAAAAGAGTAGAATTTATCAACTATGATGAAAACAAAATGACATCAACTTATGTTAGATTACCTGAAAGAAACGAGCTTAATGCTGATATCAATGAAGCACTAATCGTTGAATTTTACAACAAATAAAAGAGCACTTAAGCTCTTTTATTTTGCCTATATATATGTACCAACAAAATACTTTTTCTTTCCTCTTCTAATGACAACATATTTTTCTTCAATTAACTTATCCTTAGAAACTACAAAATCTAAATCAACTATCTTTTCACCATTTAAACTTATTGAACCATTTGTAACAAACTCTCGAGCCTCTCTTTTACTAGAGCAAACTCCTACTTCTACAAGCAATTGTACAATATCCATATCTTTACTAATATTAAAGGCATTCAATCCTTTAAAAGCCATTTCTATTTCTTTTCCCGTAAAATTTTTAATATCACCATTAAATAGACTTTCACTTATTTTAACAGCCTTCAAATAACTTTCTTCACCGTGTAAATCAGTAATCATTTCTCTAGCTAAAGCTTTATGAGCCTCTCTTAAATGAGGATTTTCTTTATTTTTCTTTTCCAACTCCAAAATTTCTTCAACCGATAAAAAAGTAAATATTTTTAAATAATCAATTACCATATCATCATCAACATTAATTAAATATTGATATAGCTCATAACTAGAAGTTCTACTCTCATCAAGCCATAAAGCATTACCTTCACTTTTACCAAACTTATTACCAAACTTATCTAAAACAAGTGGCATAGTAAAAGCATAAGCATCTTTACCAAGCTTTTTCTTAATCAAATCTAACCCCGTGGTAATATTTCCCCATTGATCAGACCCTTCTACTTGCATTATACAATTTTTATTTTGATATAACCATAAAAAATCATACCCCTGTATTAAAGTATAGGCAAACTCTGCAAAAGTAATCCCTGTTTCTAATCTTCTTCTGATAATATCTTTATCAAGCATATAACTAACATTTATATATTTTCCAACATCTCTTAAAACATCAGTAAACTCATAGCCCTTAAACCAATCATAATTATTAACAACTAGAGCTTTGCCATCAAAAATCTTATCAATTTGTTTTTTTATACCCTCTAAATTTTTATTTAATTCTTCTTTAGAAATAATCTCTCTCTCCGCAGTTGGTCTAGGATCACCAATTAAACCAGTTGCTCCACCGCATAAAAGTATTGGATGATGTCCATGATTAGCTAATCTTTTAGCAGTAACTAAAGATGAATAATGCCCTAAGTGTAAACTATCGGCTGTTGGATCTGTTCCCCAATAAAAAGTAATTTTTTCATTATTTAATTTTTCCGATATATCTTCTCCCGCTACATCTTTAATTAAACCTCTCCATTTTAATTCTTCAAAAAAAGTCATTTCCTATTTCCTCCCAATCCATTTTTATTTCACATAAGAATAAAAAGATTATAAATAATCATACCGAATCCTACAATTCAGTACTTACCTTTAAATTCAAGCAAATTCCTTATAAACAATAAAAAAACGACTTTCCCCCATAAGGACGAAAAATCGCGGTACCACCTTAATTCATAAGAAAACTTATGCTCTTTTTCACATTAACGCTGCGAACGAATTTTCTCCCAATAATGTAATTCAGTTAATACCTTCATCTTAGTTTACACCACCCACTAATTCTCTATATATCCAGTAAAAACCTACTAATTTATTGCTCATCAAAAACTTACAAAACAATTATATCATAACAATTTAAATTAATGCAACACCATTATGATTGTCAAAAGAAAAAGACTACTTTTTTTCTTTTTGAGCCTTTTCTTCAGCTTTTTCTAACTTTTTAAGAACTTCCTTAGTTACATCAATTGACTTTTGTCTTACTTCTTCAGCAGCATCTCTCAATAATGGTGTTCCCTTTTCAATAGCTAAATCAACTAATTCTTGAGCTTTAACTTTAATTTGAGCAGACTTATCTTTAGCTATTTCTAATACTTTCTCTTTATCCAATTCACTTAACTCTTTCTTAATCTCAGTAACTTTCTTATCAAAATCATCTTTTACTTCTTCAATATCAATTTGTTTAATTTGACAAACCAATTCATCAAGCTTTACCTTAAGCTCTTTTCTTGTTTCACTACCCTTTTTAGGAGCAAATAACACACCAAGTCCAGCACCAATAGCGGCACCAGCCACAAATTTTCCTAATCCACTTTTTCCATCTTTACTCATAAACATCCTCCTTTTCTTTTTTATTTTTCTTAAATACTTTGTGGACTAAATTAGACACGCTCATAACTACATTATCACTAAATGTAGATATCATATCAGTCGTCTTATCAATTAAAGAAAAAGCATTATTTAATGAATTAACCTTTCCCTCAATATTATCAACAACTTTATCAACTTTATCCAATATTTGAATTAATTTTAAACCTAATACTATCAATACTATTAATAATATTATTCCAAACATATATAGCATCATTGGTAAAAATAAATTTAATGTATCCATTGCTATCTCCTTTTAATTCTATTCATTTTCTTGATACATAGAATCAATTAAATCAAATAAATTATCATTTGTATCTAATAATGAATCTTCATTATCTTTAACTGGTTCAACAGTTTCTACTTTAGCAACTGCTACTACTTTTTTTTCTTTTTTTACTACAGGCTTTTCTTCCAAAGCCGCATCCTCTTCATTCTTTCTTTCCTCTTCTATCGCCTCCGCTACATCTGCATTTTCTTCTACTCTACTTCTTCTTTTAGGACTAGTTTCTTTTGAGGCATCGACGTAATCCACATTATATTCTAATCCTAAATCTTGAAAATATTCTACAGCATCTCCAACAGTTACTTCTTTTACTGTTGGCTTATTCTCATCCTTACTCAAATCCACTAACCTTTTTTCATCATCATCAGAAACCTCAAAAGAGTTATCTTCTTTTTCTGGTTCAGCAAATTCTTTAGCAAAGTCATCACTCAAAGTACCATAAGCTTTATTTCTAACATCATCAATATCAACTCTTTTTCTTGAATAAGAACTAACTACCCTAACATCTTTTTTTGAAACAACATCTTCTTTACGGTAATTTTTATCCAAAATACCATATATTGGAGAAATAATCGGTGATGGCTTAAAATAACCTTTCTCTTCTTTTTTCTCATATAAACCATAATCTTGAACTTTAACTTCAGGCTCACTCATACCATAAAGATGTTTTCCATCATTAAGATCTCTCTCATAATCATTATTCTGTTCTTCCACTTCTACTTCTTCTTTATCTTCATCTTCATCATAATCATCTAAAAAATTATTATGACGTCTTCCAATTACCTGAACAATTTCTGGCTCATCATACCTTGAAGAATCATCAATTATTTCATCATCGACCTTAAAATCATCATCGTCCATAACGCGAAATTCTTCTCTCTTAGGTTTTTCTAAAAGCTCATCTTTATCCTCTTCAATAACTTCTTCTACTTTAGGCCTTATTTCAAAATCTTCATCAATTAATTCTTCTTCATGCAACTCTTCTACTTTTACATTTTTCTTACCTGGCAAAATTACCTTTTTTGCAACAGGCTTTTCTTTTTTTTCTGTTTCTTTTTTAGGCTTATCTTTTTTTATTTTTTTAGGTTTTTCTTCTACTTCAACATACTCTTCCTCAAAAAGAGCATTTTTTAATTTATCAAATAAACCCATAAGCTCACCTCTTCACTCATTCATCTAATTGTATCTTCTCATCTTCTAAATCTTTATTGTATCCTGGATTATATTTTTCAACAACATCTAAAAAGTCATCTGTTGTTTGTGTCTCAAACAAACTATAATTTTCTTCTTGATAACTTAAAATATTTTCACCAATTAAGCTTTCCAATACAGCATCATTATACTTAACACTTCTTAACATATAACACATATAATTAATAGCATCTGTCAAACTATTCTTATCAATAAAAGCTTCTACTTTTGCATAATTAAAGACAAATTGTATAAAGTACTTATCTTCATAATCATCAATTTGTAAATACCCTGTTTTTTTATTATAATCAAGAATCTTAGAATAATGAGAATTTTCATTTATCTTATAAGTATTTTCCACTTTATGATAATAACTAATAGCATCAATATATAAATAATACTGATTATTCATTCTATCTGTTAATAAAGCATTATAATCTTCTTTATCAATAAATTTAAGACCTTTAGGTACATAATACTTATACCCTTCAAAATACACATTATGTAAATCACTTTTTTCTGATAAAAGTATCTTTATATTGTTACCTATATCGGAATCATCTAACTTCTTTATACTACAACCTGTAACTAAAAGCATTATAGAGAGCAAAACAATTATTTTCTTCATATTTCACCTACTCTTATTACATTATATCAAATTTTTTGTAAATGTAAAAATATTTTTTTATATTTAACTGTCCATTTCTGCCACTACATAATAAATAGGCATTCCTTTACTTGCAAACTTATCTTCATATTCTGTTGTTATTAAAGGAGTGTTATTCTTATGTAAATCAAAATTTATTTCTTTTAAAATATATCCATGTTGACTAAAACTCATCAATGAATAAATATATAAATCTTGATTATCTGTTCTCATATAAATTACTCTCTTGTTACTAAAAATATAATCATATTTATCTAAAAAAATTTTACTCGAAAGTCTTCGTAAACTATGTCGAATTTTAGGCCAAGGATCTGAAAAATTTAAATATATTCTATCTATTTCTTTATTAAAAACTTTATCTATTTCTAAAGCATCTAATCTAATAATTAATAAATTATTAAGACCCACTGGAATTTTTTGTAAGGCCTTAGCTAAAACACTATCAAATTTTTCTATACCTATAAAATTAACATTAGGATATTTGATAGCATTTTCAATAATAAACTTACCTTTACCCATACCTATTTCTATATATATAGGATTATCATTTTTAAAAAGTTTTTTCCACTTTCCCTTATATTGATAAGGACTATCAATAAAATATATCGAATTATTTAAAATTTCCTCTTTATTTTTTACATTTCTAAGTCTCAAAGAAACATCACCCACCTATATTTTATCACATCAGCCTTAATTTTACATATAATAATACGAAGAAGGAGATTTTATGAATAATATGTTTCCATATATGCAAAATATACCTTTACCTAATAATATGCAAATGCCCCTACCAAGAGAGTTATATGATGAAATAAATAAACTAAAAAATGAAATAGATATGTTAAAAGAAAGAGTAAAACATCTTGAAAATGGTAAAAAGAATTCTTTCCTACAAAAAGATGATGGTTTTTATATGGTATAACTATATTTATTTTTATTTCAAAGAATATGCAAAAAAGTATGTTCTTTTTTGTTGATTATTTTTCTTTTGTGTTATACTAATTATAGAAGAAAGTGAGGTATAACATGTTGAAACTTACTAACCTTAATAAAGAAGAATTTGACGAATTTGTTAAAAACAGTCCCAAATCTCATTTTTTACAATCTCTATCTTGGGGAGAATTTTCTAAAGTAAAGAAAAATCTTACTCCTTTTTACTTAGGATTAATAAATGAAAAAGGAAAAATAATTGGAGCAACTCTTCTTCTTCAAAAGAAATTACCCTTAAATTATTGCTACTTCTATGCACCACGTGGCTACATAATAGATTACAATAAAAAGGAACTTCTTCGTACTATGACTTATAAAATAGTAGAATTTGCTAAAAAGAAAAAAGCTATTTTTATTAAAATTGATCCTGATATTATTATAAAAAAATATAATTATAATAATGAAGAAATAGCTATTAAAGATAATCATGAAGAAATTTTTAATACCTTGAAAGAACTAGGCTATAGGCATCAAGGCTTTACAAAGAATTTTGAAACTATGCAGCCTAGATATACCTTTAGAATAGATTTAAATCAAGATTTAGAAACAATTCAAGAGCATTTTTCTAAAACAACAAAACAACGTATTCAAAAATCTAAAAAATTAGAAACAGAAGTTGTAATAGGTACTAAAAATGATCTAGACGAGTTTTACCATTTGATGATGCTAACTGAAAATAGAAAAGACTTTATCTCATATAACAAAGACTACTATGAAACTCTATACGAAATATTTAATGGAAACAAAAATAGCAAAGCAACTCTTTTCCTAGGAAAAGTTAATTTAAGTAAAACTATCAAAGCTTTAGAAAAAAATTTAAAAAGTATTAATGACCAAATTTCTATCTTACCAATTGATAATTTAAGTAAAAGTGCTAAAGTAAAACTAACTGAATTAACTAAACAAAAAGAAAATATCAACAATGAAATAAAGAAATATAAAGACTATAAAAAAGAATATGGAAATGAATTAACATTGTCAGCACACATGATTATTGAATATGGAGATAAAGCTTGGGTATTATATGCTGGAAATCATAATATTTTAACTGAAACTTATGTAAATTATAATACTTATTTTGAACATATTAAATATTGTAAAGAAAAAGGTATTAAAGTATATGATCAATTTGGCACTATAGGAGATTTAAAAACAGATAATCCTCGTTTAGGACTTCATGAATTTAAAAAGAAATTTGGCGGAGACTACATAGAATTTATGGGAGAATGGGATTATGTCACTAATAAATTAATGTACTTTATTTTCACTAAATTAGTACCCTTCTATAGAAATGCCGTAAAAAAGAAAAGTAAAAAGGAGCTTAAAAATGAAGTTAGAGAAGATAAGTAAAAAAGAATTTAAAGATTTTGCAGATAGCAATGAACAAATTACTTTTCATCAAACTGAACAATGGGCTAATTTAAAAAAGGTTAATAACTGGCAAAGCTATTTTATAGGATTAAAAGATGATAATAAAAAAGTAGTAGCGGCAACTCTTCTTTTAAGCAAAACATTACCAATAATTAAGAAAAAAATGTTTTACGCTCCTCGTGGCTTTTTAATCGATTATCATGATAAAAAACTATTAAAAGAATTTACTAGTCAAATAAAAGATTTTGCTAAAAAAGAAAAAGCTATTTTTATTAAAATTGATCCTTATGTTCCTTATAAAGAACATGATAATAATGGACAATTAGTAGAAAATGGATATGATAATAGTGATTGTATTGATAATTTAAAGAGTCTTGGATACAAACATTTTGGTTTTAATCTAATGCAAGATACACTTCAACCACGCTGGATGCATGTAATTGATACAAAGAATAAAACCTTAGATGAAGTAATGCAAGATATGGAATCGAAAACAAGACAAATTTTACGAAAAAATGAAAAATCAGGAATTACAACAAGAGAAATAACGAAAGAAGAATTACCAATATTTAAAGATATCATGCAACATACATCAGATAGACGCGAATTTGTTGATCGACCTTTATCTTACTATGAGGCCATGTGGGATAATTTACATGATAGTGGCATTTTAAAAATCCTTATTTCTGAAATTGACTTTGAAATCTATAAGAAAAATACCCTAAAAGAATTAGAAGAAATAAAATCATCATTAAAAGATCGAACTTATAAAAAAGAAAATAATCTTTTAAAAATGAATGATAAAAAATATATTCAAGCCAACCAACATGATGAAGAAGAAATAGAGCGTTTAAACAAACAACTAGAAAAAATCAAAGAGTATAAAAAAGAATATGGTGAAAAAACAACTTTAGGAGGTATCCTATTTCTGATTTATGGAAATGAAGTTTTATCCCTTCATGGAGGAAGTCTTTCTAAATTGATGCAATTTCAATCAGCCTATTCTACCCATTTTGCTGGAATTAAATATGCGGTTGAAAACAATTATGACAGGTATAACTTCTATGGTATAACTGGTGATTTTCGCAAAGAAAATCCTCTTTATGGTCTATATTTATTTAAAAAAAGCTTTGGTGGCCATGTTGTAGAATTAATCGGTGAATTTGATCTTATAACCTCACCATTCTTCTATAAAACATATAACCTAGCTTTTAAAACATATCATGCTCTTAAAAATATTAAGAAAAAAAAGAAAAAGTAACACCATTACTTTTTTCTTTTTAGCATAGTTTCCAATTTATCTCCAAAAACATTTTTTACAATTCCCATTTTAAAAGTAAATATCAAATAAAATGCACCACCCACTAGAGCATAAAGAATTATAACTAAAATATTTAAAAGTCTACTCTCCACGGCAGCAGGAACAAAAATTTTTAAGATAAAAAGCAAAGCAACCATTATAACAGTACTAAACAATATATCTATAGTATTCTTAATAGTTTTTTCATAATTAATTTTATATTTTCTCCTTAATACCACTAAACATATTACTAAAGAAATAAAATATGCAAGGACACTTGAAGTAATAACTCCATAATATGCAGGAAGTCCCATCTTATAAAAAGCCAAAATCAATTTTGAATTCAAAAGTACTTTTAATAAAACCCCAACAAATAGACTTACAAAAACAGTCTTATAATCTTTTAAAGTCTGCACAATCGTGATAGCAGCAGTAAAAATACCTGAAATTAATCCTATAAATATATAATAAGTTAACACACTAGGACCATATTTACTTGCTCCATAAAAAACCATCCAAACTGCTTTAGATAAAAAACTAATTCCAACCGTCATAGGCAACATTAAATAAAGTAATATGCTTATTGTCTGATTAACTTTTAAATTAACATCTTCTTGATTTTTTTCTACAACACTTTTTGTAAGATTAGGAATCAAACTAACAATTACACCTGTAGATACAGCTAAGATAATCATATTAAATTTATTACCCCAAGTAGAAATCATGCTCATAACAATTTCAGCATCATCTATTGTAAAATGAGCTAAATTAACTAAGCCTTTAACTACTGTAACCATATCAACATAACTATATAAAGACTTAAATATATCGATTAATATGAAAGGTACAGCATAAATAGCTATCTTTTTAAATATCTCTTTATTAGTAATAATAGGCTCTTTAACATTACGTGAATCTATATCAAATTTATCTTTATTTTTCCGTTTTTTATCAACTAAATAAATATATGAAGCAAAAGCTCCCAAAGTTGCTCCAAAAACAGCAACACCAACTGCATTAGTTAATGATAAATTAAAAACTTTTAACGTCAAATAACTTCCAACTACAATAATTAAAACTCTAACTACTTGTTCAACAACTTGAGAAACTGAAGGTGGGCTCATAAACCTATGACCTTCAAAATAACCCCTATAAATACTTAGAATTGGTACAACCAATATTGCTGTTGCAATTACTCTAATTACAAAAGTAACATCTTCAATTGTATTTCCACCTGTAATATCACCAAGAATCCATTCTGCAAGAATTGGTGCAAATAAAATCAAAACGATAAAGCATATAAATCCCAGTAATAAAGCTATTCTTTTTCCCATTAAGAAAGCTCTCTTTTTAGCATCCATATATCCCAAAGTCTGATATTCTGAAATAATCCGGCTTATTGCAAGCGGTATACCAGCTGATGATAAGGACATAAAAACTAAATATATAGAATAAGCATATCCATATAAAGCTCCTCCTTTTTCACCTATAACAGCATGAAAAGGAATAACATATAAGATGCCTAAAATTTTAGTAATAACAATTCCTAAAGTTGCA
Source organism: uncultured Bacilli bacterium (assembly GCA_947594675.1). The sequence continues at coordinate 577 of CANQEF010000027.1, read as the reverse complement.
ATAAAAGCTCCTTTAACAAAACTATTTTTATTCATCGTCTTATCTTGTTTAACTTTTTTCTCTTGCTTTTCCTTCTTTTTAGCTCTTTTAACTCTACTATCTGCCATTTAATCTGCCTCCTATATTTATAATACCACATTTAAAAAAATAATCAAAAAATGTTTAACCACATCATTAAAATTTTTATCAAATGAAATATAACACAATATAGGAATTATGACAATATAAATTTTATTTCTCAAGATAAATAATCATTGCTGAAAAACAAAAAACTTGTTCTTCACTAAAAACACCTACACTAACTTGATACTTTATATCAATGACTTCTCCCTGCAATTTTTCAATAAATGAATTTATATCCTCTTCTAAATCTCTTTCATCCTCATAATCAAAAATTTTAACTTTCAACTCAATCACCAAATATATATTAAAACTTTTTATCCACAAAAATTGTTGAAAATTATCCAAAAAAAATATATAGCTTTAATACCATATATTTAATATTCCTGAATTTATCAGTTTTTGATGCTTTTCCTTGAATTTACAAGTGTTTAAAGCATAAAAAAGTGCGTAATTT
>CANQEF010000026.1 GCA_947594675.1 uncultured Bacilli bacterium | reverse complement strand
GTAATAGAAGATGCATCATTATCTAAATCATATCCTAAAATAATTTCATCAGTAGAAAAATTAGGAGTAAACATTTCCTTACCACCATTTATAGAATCTAGTTTTACATTAGTTATTCTAATATCAGCTGGTACTTTATATGCAAGTTCTCCCGTTATTTTTAACTCTCTATTTAAAACAGAATAGCCAACACTAAAAGAAATTACTAACAAAACTAATGCACACACTAAAAATAAATCAATTTTTTTTCTCATTTATTCACACCTTCTAAATACTATCTATATACAAAAAACATAACAAAAAATCATCACATTTTCTATTGGTTAATAAACCACTGTTTTTTCTTATTTATAGTATTTACAAAGAAATTGAAAACATGTACCTAATTATAATCTTTTTTCTAAATTATTTATTTCTTTATTTAAAGCATCTATCATTTTCTTTAACATGTCTATTTCATTAGAATTATTAGCATTAGCCTCCGAATTGTTATTAGTATTAGTATAATTACCATTATAATTAGTACTTTTCCCACTATTAGTACTATTCTTTAGCTTATTCCCTCTTTCTTCCTGCACTTGCTGATAAAAAGCATTTGTTGAAAGAACCTGAGCAATGAGCATTAACCAGTTGCCTAAAGCATTCTGTTCATTAGCAGTCATATCATCTATTAAAATATATCCAACAGCAACAGCACTACCTGAAAAAACTTTTGGATGTACATTAGGTATCATACTCAAAGATCATCACCTATAAAATTATATTAAATTAATTTCTAGAATATATTTTAATATGAAAGAAAATATTGAAAGAATAGAACAAATAAAAATAGAAAATTTCATTTGGATAGTTTGCATCATTTTAATTGGAATATCCATATATGGAAATTTTTATGAAGAAAAATATTTCAAATATTATAATGAAGAAGATAAACAGATATATCGTAATGCTTTAATATTTGTCTTTTCAATTGCCATGATTATTTATATATATTATTTATATGATAGTTATGAAAGTTACATAAAATCGAAAAATACCAAAGACCAAAAAGCCAAAGATTTAGCTACACTAAATTTCTGGGCCTCTATCCTATTTACAATAGCTGGAGCAATTCTTTTATACATAGCTGTTGTCGATGAAAACTTAAATACTGAAATATCTTTCACCTAATCTTTTGAAACAAAATGATTTAAAAATTAATGATACTGAAAGGCCATGATTTAATAAATACTAGTTTATACTTATCAATCAAACAAATTATTCTTTATAAGGAGAAAATTACTTATAAACAAAAAAGAACTCTAAATTTAGAGCACTTTTAATCTTAATTTTAATAATTTTCAGCTTTTAATTCCATAAAACTTTGTTTATGACTACATACAGGACATACTTCTAAAGCATCCTTTCCTTCATAAACATGTCCACAATTACGGCAAACCCAAATCTTTTCTCCATCTTTATGGAACACTCTATTATCTTTGATATTTTGAAGTAATTTTAAATATCTCTTTTCATGTTCTTTCTCAATTTCTCCAACTTTTTGGAAAAGAAATGCTAAACGAGTAAATCCTTCTTCTTTAGCTGTTTCAGCAAACTCTTTATACATCTCAGTCCATTCATAATTTTCACCATTTGCTGCATCAGTTAAATTTTCTTCTGTTGAAGGAATATCCCCTCCATGCAATTCTTTAAACCACAACTTAGCATGCTCTTTTTCATTTTCAGCAGTCTCTAAAAAAATAGCAGCTAATTGTTCATAACCATCTTTTTTAGCTTTACTAGCATAATAAGTATATTTATTTCTAGCTTGGCTTTCTCCTGCAAAAGCAGTCATTAAATTTTGTTCAGTTTTACTTCCTTTTAATTCCATTATACATACCTCTTTCTTTATAAATTTATATTAAGGAAATTACTCTCCTAATATACTACTCCTATCTTCATAACTTGTATGAAGAAACTCTAAAGCGATAGGACTTGAAGGCCTTTCTAAAAAGCAATTATAAATATCAATAATATCAGGATTTTTATAACTGACTTTTACATTTAATTTACTATCTTCTTTATAAAGTCCCTGACTCCTTTTTTCAACAATTTCTTTTTGCTTAGAAATAATACCTAAAGGTTGCCCTCCACCGCCTACACATCCTAAAGGACAATTCATAACCTCAATAAAATCATACTTACTTTGATCTACTGATTTCAAAACATCCTCGATATTTAGCATACCATGAATAACCAATAAATTCAACCTAAAACCAGCAAAATCAACACTTGCCTCTTTACAAGTATCATATCCTCTAACTTTTTTAAATTCCAAAAATTCACTCGGAGCATCTTCACCTGTTAAATAATAATACGCCGTTCTTACTAAAGCCTCAGTGACTCCTCCCGAACTACCAAAAATAACACCTGCCCCACTTCCTCTATTCATGATACTATCAAATTCTATCTCTTCTAAACTATTAAAATTAATATCATTTTCTCTTATCATCATAGCTAGCTCTGTTGTTGTCAAAACAAAATCAGTATCCAGATTATTATTTAAAGTAATTTCCCTTTTTTTAGCAGTACAAGGTGTAATTGCAACAGCAATAATATCATTTTCATCAACATTTATCATTTTACTAAAATATTTTTTTATCATAGTCCCTTGCATCCCTATAGGACTTTTGCAACTAGACAAATGGTTAATCAAATCAGGATGATAAATTTCTAAATAACGCACCCAAGCCGGACAACAACTACTAAACTGAGGCAAATTTTTTCTTTCTTTAAGCCTATTTACAAATTCATAAGCCTCTTCCATTATCGTTAAATCAGCACCAAACGTTGTATCGAAAACATAATCAAAACCAAGTTTCTTTAAAGACGCCACCATCTTTCCCTCTACATTAACTTCCATAGATTGAAACTCTTCTCCCAAAGCAACTCTAACAGCGGGAGAAGTAAATGCAACTACTATTTTATCGGTATCATGCAAATAATCAGTAACTTTTTTATAATTATACTTAGGAACCAAAGCTCCTACCGGACAATTTAAAATACACTGTCCACATGATAGACAAACTTCTCGCTTAGCCTTAGAAAAATCATAATTAACACCAACTTGTTCCTTACAAATAGTACTACATCTTCCACACTTGATACATCTTTGTTCAATTCTCATTATACCAGGATTATTTTTTGAAATAGGTATAGGTCCCTTATTAACTTTTGCCTCTTCAAGATTAGTTTTATCTGCCTTGCAATAAGGACAAACAGGATTTTCTTCATTACTTTCAAATAACTTTAAACACTTTTTACACTTATACTTCATTTAAAATCGAGTAGGCAAGTCTCGACTACACCTCACCTTCTAAAAGAATACCTAAACTGCCTCAAATATTTCCAAAATATCACCTACAAAAATTATATCAATTTAAATTTTAAATTTAAAGTACCAAAATATATAAAAAACATAAAATATTATAGGTGATAAAACTATGAAAAACAAACATTCTTTCTTTTGTCGCTGCAACTTCTGCAAACAAAAAAGAAGAAGTAATATATTCTTCCTTTCCTTCATAATAGTAACAATAATAATTATTTTTTATCAACTATTATTATTACTTTTTATAACGACACGTTTAAATGCTTTTATCTTATTCTTTGAATTTATATTCATCAATTTCTTGATATTTTTCATTCTCTTCTGAAATAAAAACCAATACTTTATTAAGGTAAATTACTAAATTTTTAACCTTTAAAGTATTAACATAATTACTATCTTTAAAATCAATTTTAAAAGGAATAGCTAAAAGAGCTAAAAATAAATTTTTCTCATCTTTTGTAAAAGGATATTTTGCTTGATAAAGATCATACAAAGATTTCATATCCAAATCCAAATAATTATTATGAAAAAAGTTTAAAAAATCATAAACCACTATTCCTCTTTTAGCTTTATCCCAATTTATAAAATAATTATTTTTTCCCTCTAAAAAATGATCCAATTTTAAATTATTATTTAGAAGAACATATCTTTGTTTTTTTAATTTTTCTGTTTCTTGATACCATTCATTTATTTTTTCCTTAGAAAAATTAAGCATTTTATAAATATTACTTATATTTCTAATTAACAAGTATTCACTTGGTGCCATATAAACATTACCTTCAATATAATCTTGTAAATCTAAATAATACTTATATAAATAATCAATTTGTTTATTGGTATCTTCATATATTTTTTTTATTTCATCTAAATTAACTTCTTCATAAGTAGTAGTTTTTACATGTAGCATAGAAAGCTCATAAATTAAATCCACTGCTTTTGATGAACAATCAGTACAGACTTCTTCTATAAAAGGATATAATTCATAATTATCATTATAATCATTAGTAATTGGTAAGTAACTATAATACTTTTTCAAACTTAAATAATTATGTATTTCAGATAAATTATTTCTTTTTTCCTTTAAGACAAACTTACCCTTATCAGTATCAATTATCTTACTATGACCCTTATACCCTATTTTATTTAATAACAAATCATTATCTTCTAATATTTTTCTAATCATTATTTAAAACAGGTATAATGATTTTTGTTCCTTTAGTTAAAGTAGTTAAATCATTATATTTCTCTAACTCTTCTTTAGTAGTTTTATATTTATCTATTATAGAGTTAACAGTTTCCTCTTCACGCAAAATATAAACAGAATAAGTAGAAAAAGTTTCTTCTTTTTCAGATAAAGATGAAAAGATAGTGGAAATACTTTCTACTTCCTCACTAGTACTTACTTCTTCTTTTTCTTGTTCCTTTTCAATAATTTCTTCTTTCATAGTAACCTCTCTTTCAATTTCATTTTCTTCTTTTATTTCCTCTTTTATTTCTTCTTCTGTAGCAATTTTATGAGGAATTTCTATTTCCTCCTCACTTTTAACATCACCATCACATTCTCTTTCTAACTCTAAAGTCTCTTCACTTTGACCTCTTACTTCTTCTTTTTCCTCTTCAAGGGCAATAGATTCTACTCCCTCAATTTTTACTTCTATATGACAAATCATAGTATCATCATTTTCTATTTCATAATAAAAATCACTTATTTCAATTTCCGTTGTATTTAAATCCAATTTTTCTGACAAAGCTATTTCCGTTGGAATCTTATAATTAAAATCTTCCTCCAAACGTGATGCCTCAGTCAATTTATACTTTCCTTTAACTACAAAATCCCCTTCAATATTACTTTGATCAATGAATCTTAAAGTATGTTCTAAGTCAATAGCACTAATTTCCCCTATCATTGTAGGAAAAGTAATTTTTTTCTCAAAAGATACATTTTTTTTCATAATTTCCTCCTATTTCATCGTATGAAAAAAGAAGTTACTTTATGCAACTTCTATTCGAAGAAATTATTTTTAATATTTTTAACAAAAATCTTTTCCTTTACCCTAAAAAGACCCTTTTTATCATAAACTTTATTCAAATAATTGATAGCAATTTCTCTAGTCTCTCGATTCGTATACAACTCAGGTAATAAATTGCCAATATAATTTAAAGAAGCTAACACGAGTGTTTCATTAGGAATTTTATCTAACTGATCAATAGCTAATCCTAACAAAACATCAAAATCCAAAGAAATTGACTGAATTAATAAATAAGGTTTTGGAAAAAGACTGCCTCGTAATTCTTCCTGCTTAGAATAATATTGATTAATCCTCGCAAAAAATTCCGTTTTTGAAACTGAATCTATATTATTAAATACCGCAATAATTTTATTTATCTTCATAATTACATTTTTATCAATCTCTTTATCAAAACGTCTTTTGCCTATAATATTTAAAACTTCATCTTTTAATGCTGAGAAAAAAACAAAAAATTCACTATCATTTTCTACTATATAAAAAATAGTTTCAACAAAAAAAAGATAATTTTCTAATGGATCATATTTTTTTTCCAAATTATCATATTCAATTTCAAGAAGATCTTGTTTTACCAAAAGCATTCTAAAAATATTTACCAATTTTTCTTCCATACAACTACTCCCCCACTAATTAAATACATTTATTTCTAAAATTCATTGCCGTCATTTTAGCATATTGTTTCAAATTACGATTTTTAAAACCATTATTTGTCATCTTTATATTATTTAATTTTTCCAAAGTTAGATAGAAAAATTCTTTATTTTCATATAACTCAGGATACACTTCAAGAAAATAATTTGTTGCAGATAAAAACACCTCATCATATGGAAAATCACCTACATTATGATTTAAAAGAGACAAAAACACATCATAATCAAGAGCCATTGCTCCCAAGAAATTTTCTAAATTCAAATAAGAAATATGCCTAATTTCATTTTGATAATCTAAATAATTATATATCTTAAAATGTTTTATATTATTAGCTAACCCTTTAAGTTCATTAAGCTTAACACAAATAGCATTAACTAAATTATTAACTTCTTTACTTTGAAAAATAAATCTCTTACTATTAATAATATCTTCAACCTTCGTAATAAAATTACTAGATAAATACAAAAATGCATCCTCTGTTTTTATTAATAGTAATAAAGAATTTAAAAATATAAGGAAATCTTTTTCTGAATTTATTTTATTAGACATATTTAATTCATTTGTTGTTATAAGATGCTTTTTAATATTTAATAAATTACAAAATTCTTCTTGCTGCATTTAACCTCTCCTCCTAAAATAATTTTTCAAACACTTCATTATAATTTTTTACAAAAGTAAAATCTATTTCATTTCTTATTTCCTTTGGTATTTCATCTAAATCCTTTTCATTTTCCAAAGGTAAAAATATTTTTCTTACACCTGCACGATGAGCTCCAATTACCTTTTCTTTTAAACCACCAATCCCTAATATTCTACCACGTAAAGTAATTTCACCTGTCATAGCTACATCACTAGGGACAATTTTTTTAGTAAGTAAACTAATTAAAGCCGTAGTTATAGTTATACCAGCAGATGGTCCATCTTTATTAACAGCACCTTCAGGGACATGAATATGAATATCATTCGTCGAAAACAAATCATCCTTAATATTAAAATTATTCATATTAGCCTTAATATAATTAAGAGCAATGTGACAAGACTCTTGCATTACCTCACCCAAAGAACCAGTTAGAATAAGTTCACCTTTTCCTTTAAATAATGTTGCCTCTATTGGTAAAATATCACCACCAAAAACAGTATAAGCCATTCCATTAACAACACCTATTTCTCCTTCACTAGTACCTTCTATATAAAAATATTTTTTCTTTCCCAAAAATTCTTCTAACATCTTTTCATTAATATCAAAGAAAAAGGCATCTTTTTCTAGTAGCAATTTTTTAACTATTTTCCTAAATAAAGTTGCTATCATTCTTTCTAATTCTCTAACACCAGCCTCTTTAGTATAAAATCTAATAATATTCATTAACGCTGCATCAGATATTCTAACTTGTAAAGAAGTCAAGCCATGTTCTTCTAAAAGTTTTGGTACCAAATGATTTTTAGCAATATCTAGTTTTTCATATTCAGTGTAACTCGAAATATTAATTATTTCTAATCGATCTTTTAATTCATAAGGTATTTGTTCTACATAATTAGCTGTTGCAATAAACATCACTTTAGACAAATCAAATTCTTCTTCAATATAATGATCTGAAAATTTACTATTTTGCTCAGGATCCAAAACTTCCAATAAACTACTAGCAGGATCTCCCTTTATGTCCTTTGTCATTTTATCAATCTCATCAATAATAAAAACTGGATTAGTTGTTCCCGCTTTTCGAATTCCTTGAATAATTCTACCCGGATTAGCCCCTATATAAGTTCTTCTATGGCCAACTATTTCAGCCTCATCATTTATACCGCCAACACTAATCTTAGCTGACTTACGTCCAAGACTTTTAGCTATACTTAAAGCAAGAGATGTCTTACCAACACCAGGAGGACCAACTAAACAGATAATTGGACTCCTTAAATTATTAGTATTTTGCTTTACTGCCAAATATTCAAGAATTCGCATCTTTACTTCATCTAATCCATAATGAGATGAATCCAAAATATTTTTCACCTTTTCTAAATCAGTTGTATCCTTTGTATAATTATTCCAAGGTAGATTTATCATCCAATCAATATATTCTCTCAACATACCTAACTCCGGAGAATTACTATTTAAATTCTCAAACTTAGATATCTCTGTTTTAATTTTATCCTTAACTTTTGAGTTACATTTTAACTTCTTTAGTTTATTCTTTAAGACATTTATTTCTTCATCCTTACCATTAGAATCTCCCAATTCTCTTTTCATTATCTTTATCTTTTCACGTAAAAAATATTCTTTTTGAGAATCATCTAATTGTTTTTCAACTTCCTTTTCTATTTTTCTTTCTAAGTCAAATAGTTTTATTTCCTTATTCATATCAGAAATTAACATTTTAGTTCTTTCAATAGGATCAATCGTAGTAACATATTTCTTTTTATCCATGTAACTAATAGGAATAAAACTTACTATCAAATCACATAAATCAGATAAATTATCAATATTATCAATTTGCGATATAATAGCATTCCCCATATGAGGCACTTTTTCTACGTAATTTTCTAATGATTTTATTAGAATATTAAAATAGCTCTCATCATCAATAGAATTTTTTATTTCGACATTTTCATAAGTAGCTCTAAAGAAATCGCCATCTTCATGAAAAGATTTTATATATACCCTGTCAAGTCCTTCAATTACAATCCTCGTTTTACCATTAGGAACAATAATTTTTAATTTTAAATGACCTAAAATACCATATTGAGGAAGTGACGTTATATCAGAAAAATTTTCTTCCAATGGATTAACTATTATCATTAAATTATCACTATCATCTAATTTATCAATAATATCTATCATTTGTTTATCATAAATATTGTCATATTCCATTCTAATTTCTGTGTTTGGTAAAACTACCATGTCATTAATAATTAAAACCAAATCATTTTTCACGATAGTCACCTCCAGTTTTAAATACTGCTTTCTATTATATATTAAATAATTTTTTTTTCAATAAATTTAGAAGTTTTTTTTTGATTTTTTTACGAAAAAAAAGGACTAATTTTTTCTATTTAAGTCCCTATAATTTTATTTATTTAACTCTTTTAATTTTTCAATTGTTTTGCGAATTTCAAGATTATATTGTACTGCCTCAATTCCTCCAAATTGTTTTAAGAAATCTTCTTTTTTCATTTCATATTCCTTAGACAATTTTTCTGCCTCTTCTAAGGCCTCTTCAGCACTTACTTCTAATTTCTCTAATTTAACTATTTCTTCAAGCATCAAACGATATAAAACATTAGAATAAGCTTGTTTTTCAAATTTACTAGTTAATTCTTCTTCAGAAGATCCAGTAAAGCTATAATATAAATCTAATGATATTCCTTGTTTTCTTAATTGATCTTCAAAATTTTCTTTCAAATTTTCACATTCTTCATCAACAACTTCTTCAGGTATATCAACTTCTACATTTTTAGATACTTCTTCTAAGATTCTATCAATATATGCATCTTCAGCATTGACTTCTTTCTGACTTTTAATAGACTCTTTTACCTTTTCTCTCAATTTTTCTTCAGAATCTACACCTTCAATTCCTAAATCTTCAAATAAATCTTCATCTATTTGACGATTTTGTTTTTGTTTAACTTCATTTACTTTAACTTTAAAAACAACCTTTTGACCAGCCAAATCACTAACCCCATAATCTTCTGGGAAAACTAAATCTAAATCTTTTTCATCTCCAGATTTCATACCAATAATTTTTTCCTCAAAACCTGGAATAAACGTATTAGAACCTATTTCTAAAGAATAATTCTCGCCTTTTCCACCATCAAAAGCAACTCCATCTTTAAAACCTTCAAAGTCTATAACAGCTATATCTCCATTTTCAACTTTTCCATCTTTAACAACCAATTCAGTAAATCTTTCTAATATTTTACTTATTTCTTCATCAATTTCTTCTTCTGTTACTTCAACTTTTTCAGGTTTAATATTTAATCCCTTATATTTTTTTATGTTAACTTCTGGTCTAGTAATTATTTTAAATAAATATTCAGAAAAATCATCATTCAAATCCGTTAAATCTACAGAAGGTTTAACAATTGGTACTAACTTAGATTCAGCTAAAGCCTTTATATAAGCATTTTGAATCATTTCCTCAGCTGCATCAATAAATAAGCTCTCTTTACCAAAATTTTTTTCATAAATATCTCTTGGTACCTTTCCTTTACGAAAACCATCTACTTTAGCATCTTTCTGTTTCTTTTTAAAAACCTTATCAACAGCATCTTGCCATTCTTTACCTTCTATTTTAACTTTTACCTCATGAACATTCTTATTTTCTCTCTTTCCTATTTCTTCTTTTTTAGTATTTTTTGCCATAATATCTCCTCCAATGACATATATTATACAGTATAATTCATTCTAAGACAAGAAGTTTTAAGCACTACATCGTAAAAGTTAACCTAGTAGAAATTGTATAATGACTATATCCATAAGAACTACTACTAGTAAAAATACCAACTGAATTCATTACATCATTATAACCGCCCCTAGTTACCCATGGATATTTTACAATAGGCATCCCTAACTCATTTTTATACCAGCCTGATTTAGCAGAAACATCATATACCTCTGTCATTCCATGTCCAAAACAAATATTACCATAGATGATTTTAGTTGTTGACACCCCTGATCCTCTACAGTCCAATTATCAACCGGTACTTTAGTGAATAAAACACCATAGCCTACTGTTAAACAAAATAAAACTCAACCTAAAGAAAATAATCCATTTTTTCCACCACTAAATTGTGAAAATTCCCTTATTTTATAATAAGATTATACCTCTCACTTAATTTGTCAACAAAAAAATTGTAGAGTTTTTCCACAATTTTATTGCAACTGCATTATTTGTTGTTCTGAAAGATTTGTGCATTTTTTTATTAATGCAATACTTATTCCTTCCCTTAACATATTTTTAGCTGTTTGTTCTTTGCCACGTTTTTCTCCTCGAGCCTCGCCTAACTTAATTCCACGCTCTTCGCCACGTACCTCGCCAAGCTTGATTCCACGAGCCTCTCCACGGGCCTCGCCAAGCTTAATTCCACGTGCTTCGCCTTGAACCTCGCCTAACTTGATTCCTTCATCTATATAGCTATTTCTTAAAAACATCTCATCTTCTTCTGGCGTTAAAAAACTTGTATATTTTTCATCTGAATTTATTTTTTCACATTTTTTCTTAAACTTCATTATAAATTCGTCTCCTTCAAATTTTGAACATAATTTTTCTAATTCTTCTTTTTCTAAACTTAACATTATTAAATACTTATATTCCTTTATCTTTT
>CANQEF010000025.1 GCA_947594675.1 uncultured Bacilli bacterium | reverse complement strand
ATTAGCAAATTCACATAAGAGAAGTTTGCTTTTTTCTTTTTAAAATATCTACAAAAATATCAACAGATATGCTATAATACAAAAGAAAAAAGGAGGAATACTATGACTGATACAATTGTTGCTATCTCAACAGCTATAGGAGTAGGGGCCATTTCAATTGTTCGTTTAAGTGGAGAAGAGGCAATCACAATAACAAATAAACTATTTCCTGAGAAAGATCTTACAAAAGTAAAATCACATACTATTTCATATGGACATATTTATGATAATAATGAAATAATTGATGAAGTACTAGTATCAGTAATGAAATCTCCTAAAACATATACTACTGAAAATGTTGTTGAAATAAATTGCCATGGTGGGATTATTGCTACCAATAAGGTTTTAGAATTGTGCATAAAAAATGGTGCTCGTTTAGCCGATAAAGGTGAATTTACAAAAAGAGCTTTCTTAAATGGACGACTTGACTTAGCAGAAAGTGAAGCCGTTATGGATATTATTGAAAGTAGAAGTGACGAATCTAGAAAATTAGCCATATCAAACTTAAATGGAAATATATCTAAATTAATAACGAAATTTCGTAACAATTTAAAAAATCTACTATCATCAATAGAAGTAAATATAGACTATCCTGAGTATTATGATATAGAAGTAGTCACTTTAGAAAAAATACAAAAAGAAATTATCAGTATGAAAAAAGAACTCTCAGAATTGATTCAAACATCCATTAACAGTAATTGTTTAAAAACAGGCATAAAAACAGTAATTGTTGGAAAACCAAACGTTGGTAAAAGCAGTCTTTTAAATCAGCTCCTTCAAGAAGATAAAGCTATTGTTACTGACATAGCTGGAACAACCCGCGATATAGTGGAAGGAGAAATTTATTTAGATGGTCTTCTTTTAAATATTATAGATACAGCTGGTATTAGAAATACAAAAGATGTAGTAGAAAAAATAGGTGTGAATAAAAGTCTAGACATGATAGACAAAGCTGATTTAGTAATAGTTGTTCTTAATAATAACGAAAAACTTTCTGAAGAAGACCGAAATATTTTAGAAAAGACAAAAGATAAACTTCGTATAATTGTTTTAAATAAAGCTGATTTACAAAAACAAATAGAAATTAACGATATTGATAATATAATCGAAACTAGTGCTTTGAATAATGAAGGAATAACACCTTTAAAAGAAAAAATAAAAGAGCTTTTCAATCTTGAACAAATTAAATCAAAAGATTATACAATTCTTTCAAATACTAGACAAATATCATTAGCCAAAAAAGCCTATCAAAGTCTTTTATCAGCTGAAAACGCATTAAAAAACAATAGTCCTGTTGATATGATTGAAATTGATTTAAAAGAATGCTTTGATACCCTTGGAGAAATAATAGGTATAACATATAGTGATGAAATAATAGATAATCTATTTGCTAACTTTTGCGTTGGAAAATAAAATGGAAGTGACTAACATGAATTATGAAATAATTGTAGTAGGCGGGGGCCATGCAGGATGTGAAGCAGCCCTTGCTTGTGCTAGAAAAAAGCATTCTACTTTACTAATTACTGGAAATCTAAAAAATATAGCTGATATGCCATGTAATCCTTCAATAGGTGGCCCAGCTAAAGGAATAGTTGTACGAGAAATAGATGCTTTAGGTGGTGAAATGGGAAAGAATGCCGATAAAAGTGCTCTTCAAGCTAAAATGCTTAACACCAAAAAAGGTCCAGCTGTTCAAGCTTTAAGAATTCAAGCTGACAAAATTACTTATCCTAAAGAAATGCTAAAAACTCTTCAAAAAGAAAAATATTTAGACATAAAAGAAGGAATGGTAGAACATCTATTAGTTAAAAATAATAAAATAAAAGGAGTTTCATTAGCCGATTCTACTAAAATATTTTCGCAGGCCGTTATTCTAACAACTGGTACCTATTTACGAGCAATGATATTAACAGGTTCAGAAAAACATCCTGGGGGACCACATGGAGAAAAAGATAGTAAATTCTTAAGTAATCATTTAAAAGATTTAGGTTTCAAAATTCTTCGTCTAAAAACTGGAACTCCACCTCGTATAGCTAAAGATTCTATTGATTTTTCCAAAACTTCTTTAGAATCGGGTGATGAAAAATACCATACTTTTTCTTTTGATAATATTCCTTATTATGACGTAAACAAACAAATACCTTGTCATTTAATTTATACAAATGAAGAAACGCACCAAATAATTAAAGACCATTTAAAAGAATCAAGCATGTATGGTGGTTACGTAGAAGGTATTGGTCCAAGATATTGTCCATCAATAGAAGATAAAGTTGTACGTTTTTCAGAAAAACAACGTCATCAATTATTCTTAGAGCCTGAAAGTATTTACTATGATGATATTTATCTTCAAGGCTTTTCAACCAGCATGCCTCACAATGTTCAAGAACAGATGGTTCATAGTCTAAAAGGCTTAGAAAATGCTAAAATCTTAAAATATGCTTATGCCATTGAATATGATGCCATTGATCCAACACAATTGAAACAATCTTTAGAAACAAAATTAATAGAAAATCTATATACAGCAGGTCAAATAAACGGAACAAGTGGCTATGAAGAAGCTGCAGGACAAGGCTTAATTGCTGGAATAAATGCCTCCTTAAAATTAGAAGGCAAAGAGCCATTGATTTTAAAAAGAAATGAATCCTACATTGGAGTTTTAATTGACGACTTAGTAACAAAAGGAGTAAAAGATCCTTATCGTTTATTAACATCTCGTGCTGAATATCGTTTATTACTACGTCACGACAATGCCAATTTTCGACTAACTGATTATGGTCATCAAGTAGGATTAATATCTGATGAAAAATACCATCAATTTCAAAATAAACAAAAAGATGTTTCTAAACTTTTTGAATTACTAAGAACAACTAGGATAACTCCTAAAAAAGAAATAAATGATTATCTAGAAAAAATAAATACTAATCCTTTAAAAGATGGTATCTGCCTTCTTGAATTATTAAAAAGACCAGAAATATCCATAGATTCATTAGAAAAATTTATTGATATTCCTTATGAAAAAGATATAAAAGAACAAGTTGAAATAAATACCAAATATGAAGGCTATATCAAAAAAGCTGAAAAAGAAGCTTTAAAAATGTTATCATTAGAAGAAAAACAAATACCCAAAAATATTGACTATTCCAAAATACCTAATTTAGCTAGTGAAGCACGTCAAAAATTAATGGAAATAAATCCTACTACAATAGGGCAGGCAACAAGAATAAGTGGAGTTAATCCCGCAGATATTTCCATATTAATGGTTTACTTAAGAAGGTTTTATCATGACTAAAGAAGAATTTATTATTGCTTTGCAAAATTTAAATATTTTCTTAACAGAAAAGCAACTAGAGCAATTAGACAAATTTTATGAATTATTAGTAGAATGGAATAACAAAATAAATTTAACTACTATAACAAACAAAGAAGATGTTTATTTAAAGCATTATTATGATAGCATTACTCTTATAAAAGTAGTAGATTTAACAGAAGAAAAAACCTTATGTGATGTAGGAAGTGGAGCAGGATTTCCTGGTATTGTTTTAAAAATAGTTTTTCCCAACTTAAATATTACTTTATTAGATGCTTTAGAAAAAAGAGTCAAATATCTAAACACCATAATTGATAAATTATCTTTAAAAAATATAAAAGCCCTTCATGAAAGAGGAGAATTTCATAAAGAAAAATACGACATAGTAACAGCAAGAGCCGTTGCAAATATAGAAAAATTAATTAATTATACCATGCCTTTAGTAAAACAAAATGGTATATTTATAGCAATGAAAGGTAACATTTCTAATGAATTAACAAAAGAAGTAGCCATTAAAATAGAAAAAAAATATCATATTGATAAAATAGAAGAATTTAACTTACCAATAGAAAATAGTAAAAGAAGTCTCATCATTATAAAAAATAAAAGCAAAAAATAATCAATTATTAAGAATAACTTGATTTTAAAGCAAAAAATTAGTCAAAGTAAACTTATAAAACGACTTGAAAGAACAATAATTTTAGTATATAATATTAAATAGGATAAAAGAATAGCGAGGGGAAGTAAATGAATCAAGATAAAGATGAAGTAGTATTATTACACTTAGATGATATAATTCCAAACAGATTTCAACCAAGAGAAGTCTTTGATGAAAAAGCTCTAAAAGAATTAGCTGTATCTATAAAAGAACATGGAGTAATTCAACCAATTATTGTAAGAAGTGTTAATGGTAAATACGAAATAATAGCAGGCGAAAGACGTTACAAAGCCTCAGCTTTAGCAGGATTAACAAAAATTCCAGCTATAATAAGGGATTTAGATGACAAAGAAAGCTCTAAAGTTGCTCTTCTTGAAAATTTACAAAGAAAAAATCTTAATCCCATAGAAGAAGCAAGAACATATCAAAAAATATTAGAAATAGACGAGATGACACAAGATGAATTAGCCAAAACAATGGGAAAAAGTCAATCTGCCGTTGCTAATAAAATAAGACTTTTATCTTTACCAGATGAAATTCAAGATGCTCTTTTAAAAGAACAAATTTCCGAAAGACATGCTAGAACTTTACTTAATATACCAGATAGTGAAAAACAAAAAGAAATGCTAAAAAAAGTTATAGATACAAAAATGAGTGTTCGAAATCTAGAAGAAGAAATAAAAAAAGAATATCCTAAAACAGATATAGAAACAACAGATAATTCTTCAGTAGAGGTTCCTTCAATAAATAGCTTTGTCAATACTGCACCTTTAGCTCCAACAGCTGAATTACCAGAAGTTACATCAAATTATGGCAAAGTTACCATAGCTCCACCAGATGGAGAAGAAATGCCACAAGGTGTTCCTAAATTTATAAATTATGGTGAAATAGAAGACGAAGAAGAGGATGAAGATCCTGGAGATGTTCCTGGTGGAGTAGGAGGAACTTACATTCCAGTAGATGTAAATGCTATAAAGGAAAATTCAATAGATATAAATAATTCTCAAGAAAATAGTGCTGATTTAGATAACATGTTGAATATAAATAGTAATCAGTCAATGAATAACAACTTTATCACTCCAGCAGAAAAAATAGTAAAAACAGATTCTAACGAAATGGAAACAGCTGAAGATTACTTTAAAAAACCAGATTTATCGTCAATAGACATACCTAGTGTAATACCAACAATTAATTCTAAAACATCACTTACATCTGTAAATAGTGTAACAAACAATTTAAATAATGATAATAGTAATTATACAATAGAAACAGCAAGTGAAAAGTTAAAGGAATTAATAAAAGATTTAAATAAGCATGGAGTAAAAACAACATTTGATGAGATGGATTTCGAAAAATCTTACCAAATGATAGTAAAAATAGAAAAATAAAAATCTTGCAGAAGAGACAAAATCTTCTGTTTTTTTTCCAAAAGCATTTCAAAAACAAACAATTTTTGATACAATATATTAAGTCAATAAGAAATAGGTGATCATATGGGAAAAGTAATAGCATTAGTAAATCAAAAAGGAGGAGTAGGAAAAACTACAACAAGTATCAATTTATCAGCCTCTTTAGCTTTTCTTGAAAAAAAAGTTTTACTAATAGACTTGGACCCACAAGGAAACACAACAACAGGAGTAGGTATCAACAAAGGAGACATTGAAAGAAGTATTTACGATGTACTAATAGGGGAATGCTCTCTTTCTGAAGCAATGGTCAAAACAAAGTACAAAAATCTTTACGTTTTACCAGCAACTATTAATCTTGCTGGATTAGATATCGAATTAGTAGAAAAAAGTCATCAAGAAAACAATTTCAATAAAGGAGAACAATTAAAAAACCATTTAATGGACATAAAAGACAGCTTTGATTATATTATTATAGACTGTCCTCCTTCATTAGGTTTAATAACTACCAATGCTTTGACTGCTGCTAACTCTGTAATTATACCTGTTCAATGTGAATTTTTTGCTCTTGAAGGAATTACTCAATTATTAAAAACAATAATGCTTGCTCAAAAAAATCTCAATCCTACTTTAGATATTGAAGGTGTGCTTTTAACTATGCTCGATTCTAGAACAAACTTGGGATTTGAAGTTGTTGATGATATTCGTAAATTTTTTAAAGAAAAAGTTTATAATACAATAATACCAAGACTAGTAAGATTAACAGAGGCTCCATCACATGGTGAACCAATAATTGCATATGATCCTAAAAGTAGAGGCTCAGAAGCTTATATTAATCTAGCAAAGGAAGTGATTTCCCGTAATGGAAACAATTAATAATCCTAAAAGAAGAGCTTTAGGACGTGGTTTAGAAGAATTATTTAATAATGAAATATTAGACTATAATAAGGTAGAAGAAAAAATAATAAATGAAACTCCTAAGAATGGAATAATTCAAGTTAAATTAAAAGACTTAAGAGCTAATCCATATCAACCTCGAAAAGTATTTGATTCTAAAGCCTTAGAAGAATTAGCAGCATCTATAAAAGAACATGGAGTATTTCAACCTATTATAGTAAAAAAGAGTATTAAAGGTTATGAAATAATAGCAGGCGAAAGACGTGTAAAAGCCTCTCTTTTAGCAGGACTAGAAGAAATACCAGCTATAGTAAGAGATTTCGATGACACTGAAATGATGGAAATAGCTCTACTAGAAAATTTACAAAGAGAAAATTTAAATGCAATAGAAGAGGCCATGGCATATAAAAAACTTCAAGAAACACTTGCCTTAACTCAAGAAGAATTATCAAAAAGATTAGGAAAAAGTAGAAGTCATATTACTAATATGCTAGGAATACTAACATTACCAAAAGAAATACAAGAACAAGTTGGAAATAAACTAATATCAATGGGTCACGCACGTGTTTTAAGTAAACTAGATGACGCTAATCAGCAAAAGGAATTAGCTAACAAAGTAATAGAAGAAGGCTTAAGTGTTCGAAATCTAGAAGAATTAACTACATCTAAAGAACAATTTGTAAGAACACATCAAATTACAAAACATAAACCTCAAAATGAGTATAAATATTTAGAAGATGAACTTTGTGATAAATTAGGAACCAAAGTGAAAATAAAAAACAATAAGATAGAAATAAGCTTTGTAAACAATAATGATTTAAACCGTTTACTTGAGATAATGTCCTTACAAAATAAATAGGAGCTAGAATATGTTAAAAATCTTTAATTTTACAATAAATATAAAAAATATAACATTTGCCCTTATTTATATAATTATAGGTATAATAATTTATTCTATAATAAAACATTTACTAAATAAAACGTCCATTTTTAGAAAAAAGCATTTAAACAAAGAACAATCTCAAAAAGTAAAAACAATTCAAATTATTGCTCTAAATGTTTCTAAATACTTAATAGGAATATTCGTAATTTTAGCAATTTTATCTTTATATGGAGTTAACGTAAAATCAATATTAGCTGGATTAGGTATTGGTACTGCCATTATAGGTCTAGCTTTTCAAGATTTAGCTAAAGATATAATAGCAGGAATATTTATAATAAGTGAAAATCAATATGAAATAGGAGATACCATAGAAATAGATGGATTTATGGGAGAAGTAATTGCAGTTGGCTTAAAAACAACAAAAATTAAAAACTACAAAGGTGCTGTAAAAATAATTTCTAATCGTAACATGGATAAGATAATAAACTATAGTATAAATAATTCTTTAGCTGTTGTTGATATAGGGGTTTCTTATGATCATTCTCCAAAAGAAGTAGAAGAAGTTTTGCAAAAATTATTTATAAAATTAGATGGAAAAATTCCTGAAGTAAAAGGAAAATTCCAAATTTTAGGCATCGATGGTTTAAATGATAGTAGTGTCGTTTATAGAATAGCTGTTGAAGTCGAATCAATGCAACAATTTAATGTAGAAAGAATATTAAAAAAAGAAATAAAAATAGCTTTTGATGAAGCTAAAATAAAAATACCATATCCACAAATAGAGGTGCATAATGGAAAAAAATAATTATCAAATAGGTAGCAAAATTATAATGAAAAAACAACACCCCTGTGGTACCAATGAATGGGAAATTGTAAGATTGGGTGCTGATATAAAAATAAAATGCTTACATTGTGGTAGAACAATACTTCTACCTAGAATAGAATTTAATAAAAAATTAAAAAAAATTATTGACTAGAAAGGGGAATAATATGAGGGATAGACGAAAATTAAAACTGAAAAAATTTTACTTTCATCCAATAACAATATTTTTACTTTTAACTATTTTAGTTATAGTACTAAGTGGAATTTTTTCAGCTTTTGAAATGCAAGCAACTTATAATACAGTTAATGTTAATACTAAAGACTTAGAACCAACACTAGTAGCGGTAGAAAATTTACTAAGTTTTGATGGTTTAAAATTTATTATTAGTAATGCCGCTAAAAACTTTTTAAGTTTTGGCCCTTTAGGTACACTTTTAATTTCGCTATTAGGAATAACTATAGCAGAGGGCTCAGGATTCATAGAAACTTTAACAAGAAGGCATTTAAGTAAAATACCTAAAAAAACTCTAACTTTTCTTGTTCTTTTTATCGCAACTATTTCATCGCTTATAAATGAAGTAGGTTATGCAATACTTATCCCATTAGCTGCTTTAATTTACTTTATTAATGATCGTAATCCAATATTAGGCATTACTACTGCTTTCTGCGGAGTAGCATTTAGTTATGGAGTATCAATTTTTGTAGGTTCAATGGAAGTATCTTTAATGAATTACACCAAAGCCGCTGCTTTATTAATTGATGAAAATATTCATATTGCACTTAGCTCAAATCTTATTTTCATTATTATCACTTCTATAATTTTATCCATAGTAGGTACAATTATTATTGAAAAGATAATTGCTCCAAAAGTAGGAAAATATAAAAGAGAAGAAGAATCTGCTAAAACAGAGCAATATAGTATAATTGATACAGATTTAATAGAACAACAACAAATAGAAAAAACTAAAAATGAAAAAAGAGGTTTAAGATTTGCTCTAATAGTATCATTGATAGTATTATGTATCTTTATCTATTCTTTAATTCCAAATTTACCATATTCTGGAATGTTATTGGATATGACAGAAGATTCTTATGTTAATCAATTATTTGGAGCTAATTCCTATTTCCAAGATGGCTTTACTTATCTAGTTGCAATTCTTTTCATAGCTGCTGGAATAGCTTATGGTTTAGGAAGTAAATCTATCAAAAATGATAAAGAATTAATAGAAAAGTCAAGTAAAAATTTTTCTAAATTAGGAAGTATCTTTATTTTAATATTTGTTGTTTCACAATTTATTGCAATATTTAGAAAAAGTAATATAGGTCTCGTAATAACTGCTTGGCTTGCTAATCTTCTAAATTATATAAATATAACAGGAATACCTCTAATATTATTAACTTTACTTTTAATAGCTGTATCTAATATTTTCCTAACTAGTTCAGCTAATAAGTGGTATATCTTTGCTCCTGTAGTTGTTCCTATGTTTATGCAATCAAATATTTCTCCTCAATTTGCCCAAATAATTCTTCGAGCAGGAGATTCTATGACTAAAGGATTTACTCCTTTACTAGCATCATTTGTTATTTTCATTGGCTATTTAAATGTTTATAATTTACATAAGGAACGTCCATATACTATAAGAAATTCTTTAAAATTGATAAGTCCTTATTTCTTATTAATATCTCTAACCTGGATATTAGTAGTAATAGGATGGTACTTAATTGGTCTGCCAATTGGTCCAGGAGTATATCCAACAATTTAACACCTTAAGGTGTTTTTCTTGCTTTTATTAGAAAAAAAATTTATAATACTTAATTGAAAAGAGGTAATAATATGAGTTTGAAAGCAGGAATAGTAGGACTACCAAATGTAGGTAAGTCAACTCTTTTTAATGCTATAACAAATCAAAAAATTTTAGCGGAAAATTATCCTTTCGCTACAATAGAACCCAATATAGGAGTTACAATTGTACCTGATGAGAGAATGGATAAATTAAAAAGTATGTATGAACCAAATAGATTTATTCAAACAGCATATGAATTTACAGACATAGCAGGTTTGGTTAAAGGAGCAAGCCACGGAGAAGGATTAGGAAATAAATTTTTATCTCATATAAGAGAAGTAGATGCCATAGTAGAAGTAGTAAGATGTTTTGATGATGGTAATATAATTCATGTTGAAGGTGATATTGATCCTATAAGAGATATAGAAACAATTAACCTTGAATTAACTATTGCAGATTTAGATATTGTTAATAATAGACTTGAAAAAGTTTCTAAAAAAGCTCGTACAACAAAGGATAAAACGGATTTATTAGAAGTAGAAGTCTTAGAAAAATGTAAAAAAGCTTTAGAAGAAAATACAGCACTTCGTCAACTTGAATTAACTGTTGATGAGCAAAAAATTTTAAAATCTTATAGTTTTCTCACTTTAAAACCAATTATATATTTAGCTAATATAAAAGAAAGTGATTTAGGAAAAGAAGATAATAAATTTGTTATGGAAGTAAAAAAATATGCTAATAAAGAACAGGCTCAAGTTGTAAGTTTATGTGCCAAGGTAGAAGAAGAATTAAGTGAATTAAATGAAGAAGATAAAAAGGAAATGCTAGAAGGCTTGGGATTAGATTGTTCAGGACTTGAAAAATTAATCAAAGCTACTTATAGTATTTTAGGATTAGAAACTTTTTTCACAACAGGCAAAGATGAAGTAAGAGCTTGGACTTTTAAAAAGGGAATGAATGCTAAAGAATGTGCCGGTATAATTCATAGTGACTTCGCAAAAGGTTTTATTAAAGCAGAAGTAATGTCTTATGATGACTTAATAAAATATGGTAGTGAATTAAAAGTAAAAGAAGCTGGTCGAATTCGTATTGAAGGAAAAGATTATTTAATGCAAGATGGAGATATTTGTTATTTTAGATTTAATTAATTGTGGAAAAACACCACAATTTTTTTGTTGACAAATCAAGACGGGGGGGGGGTATAATCATATTATAAAATAAGGAAATTGTTGACAATTTGGTGGTGGAAAAATGAAAAGAAAAATAAATACTTTTTTAATACTTTCCATAGTTTTTGTAGTGGCTTTAACAACTATAGGTTATTCTGTTTTAAATAGAGAATTAAAAATAACGGGAGAACTTGCTTATAAAGTACCAGCTGATATTAGAATAACTAATGTAAAACTAGATTCTATAAATGGTGGTAAAGAAATGTTTACTCCTAATTTTTCTACTAATGAAGTCGTTTTAGGATATGATTTAGATAATGATGCATCTTCTATTACTTATAGAGTTGAAGTAACTAACTTTTCTAATACTGATATGGGTATTTTAAAAATAGAAAATTTGCCTCAAAATTCAGAATTAAATGGTTATACTTTAAAAACAAAATTGCAAGATGCTGAAGGTAACTCTAAAGCGGGAATGAAAAAAGAGTTTACTATTACTTTAAAGGGAATGGGTAATAATAATACTCGTTTAAAATTAGACTTTGAGCCAATTTTAAATATTACTTATACTAATATAGAAGGAAGTTATCAAAAAGAAATATTAAAAGG
>CANQEF010000024.1 GCA_947594675.1 uncultured Bacilli bacterium | reverse complement strand
TATTATTATTTTTTAATAGGACATTTTAACTTGTAAATATAAAATTAAAATTAGGACATTTTAACTTATAAATCACAAAAAATATCATAAGATTTGCAAAAAAAGGGAAAATGTGGTATAATATGATACACATTGAGGGGGAAAAGGTTTTATGAAG
This sequence comes from uncultured Bacilli bacterium, assembly GCA_947594675.1. The sequence goes on along the minus strand of CANQEF010000024.1, from coordinate 11,461 downwards.
AAAATGCTAGGTGATATTATTGAATTGATAATATCAATTATTGCTTTAGTTGCTTTTGCTGTTTTGTTTGTATTGGTTGTTACTGTTCATAAGTATTTATTTTTAATAGGAAGTATTTATGCGGCTATCAATATAGCTGATATGTGGGAAAATATTGTAATTTATTCTAGGCAAGCTAAGAAAGTAAAAATGGCTATAAATAATTAATTTAATTGGTTAAAGTAGAGCAAGAAAAGATTGTTCTACTTTTTCTATTGTAAAATTAGATTTAAAAAATATAACTTTTATGATAAGATATTTATAGCTTTAATGTTAGATAAAAATGGTGGTGAAATGATGAATCTTTTTATTGGTTCTACTTCTAAGGAAGATATTTCTAAAGAGTTGTTTGATGATGCAAGTGGGTTAATTTCTGATATAGCGGCTATTCCGAAGATTAATTTAGTTTTTGGAGCTTATAATAAGGGATTAATGAGGGTATCTTATGATGAGTTTTATAAGAATAAAAAAGATATAATAGGAGTAGTTTGTGAGGAGGATAATACTTGTTTTGATCAAGATTATACTAGAAGAATAGTTACTAAGAGTCCGACAAGGCGTTTTCAAAATATTTATGAAAATAGTGATGTTTTATTATTTTTACCTGGTGGATTAGGTACTTTAGCAGAATTATTTTCTAGTATTGAAGAAAGAAGAATTAATAATACGAAGAAAATAATTGTTTATAATTGTAATTATTTCTTTACACCGATTGTAGAAGAACTTTATAATCTTTATGAAAGCGGTTTCATAGATGAACCACCTGGCTCATATATAATTATAGAGAGTGATAAAGAAAAGATAATAGATATTTTAAAGGAGGAATTATAGTGGAAGAATTAACAATGGAAAAACTAGTAAATTATTGTAAGCAATATGGATTTATTTTTCAGGGAAGTGAGATTTATGGAGGTCTTGCTAATACGTGGGATTATGGTCCTTTAGGTAGTAGATTAAAAAATAATATTAAGGATAGTTGGCGTAAAAGGTTTATTCAAGAAAGAAGAAATGCTTATGAGTTGGATTCAGCTATATTAATGCATCCTAGGGTTTGGGAGGCAAGTGGACATGTAGCTAGTTTTTCAGATCCTTTAATAGATTGTAAGAGTTGTAAAACGAGGCATCGTGTTGATAATTTGATTGATGAGTTTGATCCTAATGCTAAAGCTGATGGAATGACTAATGAAGAAATGATTAATTATATAAAGGAGAAGAGGGTGCCTTGTCCAAAATGTGGAAAAAGTGATTTTACAGATTTAAGACAATTTAATTTAATGTTTGAAACACGACGTGGTGTAGTTGAAGATGGTAAAAATAAAGTTTATTTAAGACCGGAAAATGCTCAAGGAGAGTATGTTAATTTTTTAAATGTTCAAAGGACTATGAGAGCTAAAGTGCCTTTTAGTATTGGGCAGATTGGTAAGGCTTTTCGTAATGAGATAACTCCAGGTAATTTTACTTTTAGGACTATTGAATTTGAGCAAATGGAATATCAAACTTTTTGTAAAGAAGGAGTTGATAGTGAACTTTATGCTTACTTCAAGGATTATGCTAAAAAGTATTTTATGGATTTAGGTCTTGCAGAAGAGAAATTACGTTTTCATGATCATGAAAAATTGGCTTTTTATGCTAAAGAGGCTTGTGATATTGAATATAAATTTTCTTTTGGATGGGGAGAAATAAATGGTACTCATAATCGTACTGATTATGATTTATCAAGACATCAAGAATATTCTTCTATAAAGCAAGAGTATCTTGATCCTGAGACGAATGAAAAATACATACCTTATATAATTGAATCAACGGTAGGCTGTGATAGATTAGTTTTAGCTATACTTGACAATGCTTATGCAGTGGAACAATTAGAAAATGGTGAGACGAGGGAGGTTATGAGATTTCTTCCATATCTTGCTCCTTATAAGGCAGCAATTATGCCATTAAATAAGAAATATCATGGAGATAAAGCTTTAGAAATTTATGAGAAGTTAATGAAGATTTTTCCTGTTACATATGATGAGACGGCCTCAATTGGTAAAAGGTATCGTAGACAAGATGCTATTGGAACTCCATTTTGTATAACTGTTGATGATGAAACTTTAAAGAATGGTACAGTTACGGTGAGAGATCGTGATACTATGCAACAAACTGTTTTAAAGATTGATGAATTAGACAATTATATTGGTAAACAAATTTTATTTTAATAGAGGTGCTATAATATGAAACCAGTAATAGGTATTCCTTTAAGATATAGAAAAGTAGAAGATGGTAGGGCAATTATATATATGCCTGAGCGTTTACGGAGAACTATTCAAATAGCTGGAGGTTATGTTTTTCCTATTGCTCCTGTTCAAGATATAGATTATATTGATGCTAAAAATGATAATTTTCCAAGTTTAACGGTGGAAGAAGAAAAGATGATACATGATACTATTAAAAATTTAGATGGAATACTTTTTCCGGGTGGTACAAAGTTTACTCCTTATGATCGTTATTTACTAGAATGTGCAATTCAAATGAATATACCAATATTAGGAATTTGTTTGGGTATGCAAATGATGGGTTGCTATAAAGGTGATGTTATTATTGAAGAAAATGAGACTAATCATTTTCAAGAAGATGATAATGAGTTAACTCATGAGGTCGTAATATCTAAAGATAGTCGTCTTTATCGTATTTTGCAAGAAGATAAGATAAAAGTAAATAGTTTTCATAAAAGACATATTGTTGATTCTAATCAGTATACAGTGGTAGCTGTTAGTACTGATGGGATTATTGAGGCAATTGAATATCCTAGTAAAAATTTTAATTTAGGTATACAGTGGCATCCTGAAATTAGTTATGAATTTGATGATAATTCTAAGAAGATAATTGATTCTTTTGTGGATGAGGCTATAAAACATAAAACTAAACAAATTAAAATAAATGCAAAATAGACTATAGTTATTTTAGTTTGTTTGTTATAATGAAAGAAAGAAAAGGAGTAGTATGGAATTTTTTAATTTTTTACTTGGAATATTGCCAGGAAGTGTAGGATGTTTTTTTGGACTTAAAATGAGGAGAATTGTTTTAGCGTTAGCTTGGTTTGTAGTAGGATACTTTGGTTTAGCTTTTTTCATTGAGAATAGTGCTATTGCTGATAGTTTAAAGATTGTTTTACAAATTGGTTTAGGTCTTGTTTTAGCTATATTTAGTACAAAACTTCAAAAGGCATCTTGGTTCATATTATTATTTGTAGTAGGCTTTTCAATGATTCTTATAGCTTTACCAGATGCTTGGTATACGACTGTTATTGCTATAATAGTTGGAATTATTTTTGGAGCTATTGCTGTTTATGTTTATGAGCCAATGATTGTTATTTCAACGGCTTTGATGGGTGCCTATTCTATTGCTGTTAGTATTTCTAATTTCTTTGGCTTAAATTCTTTAATAGCTTTAGTAATTATCTTTATTGTTTTAGCTGCAAGTGGAATTTATGTTCAATTTTCATCTTGGAAAAGTAAAAAGTAAATGAAACAGGTCATAAGACTTAATGGTTTAAATAATACAAAAAAATTGCTAAAAAAGGAAAAAATGGTTGACTTTTAAAGAATTTATGCATAAAATATTACTAGTCGAGAAAAAAGGAAAGAGTTATATCCACCTGATTAGCGAAAAGCAATGGGTAAAAAGCCAAATTAGAAAACAATTGTTTATGATTTGATTTTTTAAGTGGATATGAATGTGTATCTGCTTTTCTTATTTTATGGAGGTGTTAGATATCGCAAAGGATAAAAATAACATGTTGATTAATGATCAAATAAGAATTCCACAAGTTTTGGTAATAGGACCAAATGGGGAACAGGTAGGTGTTAAATCTATTGAGGATGCTAAAACTTTAGCTAGTTATGCAGCCTTGGATTTAGTACTTATTAGTCCAAATGCTAATCCACCTGTATGTAAGGTTATGGATTATAATAAGTTTCGTTATGAAAAACAGAAAAAGGAAAAAGAGGCTCTAAAAAAACAAAAGGCAAATATGTCAGAGCTAAAAGAGTATCGTTTATCACCTGTTATTGATGTAGGGGATTTTGAAACAAAATTAAGAAATGCAACTAAGTATTTAGAAAAGGGAGATAGAATTAAACTTACAATTCGTTTTAAGGGTCGTCAAATGGCGCATACTGAATTAGGTAAGGAAGTTTTAGATCGTTTTGCATCTCGAGTTAGCGAAATAGCAGATATAGATCAAAAGCCTAAACTAGACGGTAGAATAATGACTATGTTGTTAATACCAAAAAAAGATAAATAGTAGGAGGAAGAAATATGCCAAAAATTAAAACACATAAGGCTACAGCTAAAGTAGTAAATAAGCGTAAAAATGATTATAAAATTGGAAGACCAGGAAGTCGTCACAATACTGGTTATAAATCTACAAGTGCCAATAGAAAGAATAGAAAAGGTTCAAACTTAAGTAAAGCTGACCAAAATAGATTAAAAAATTTAATTTAATCTGAAGAAGAAGGAGGATTAACATGGCAAGAGTAAAAAATGGAGCAGTAACAAAAGCTCGTCATAAAAAAGTTTTAAAAGAAGCTAAAGGTTACTTTGGTAGTAAACATAGATTATATAAAACTGCTAAAGAGCAATTGATGCATTCAGGACAATATGCATTTAGAGATAGAAAGCAAAAGAAAAGAGATTTTAGAAAATTATGGATAACAAGAATTAATGCTGCATGTCGTCAAAATGATATTAGTTATTCAAGATTTATTGAAGGACTAAATAAAGCAGGTGTAGAAGTTAATCGTAAAATGTTATCAGAAATAGCTATTAATGATCCAAAGATGTTTAGTGAATTTGTTAAGGTTGCTAAAGAAGGAAAAGCTGGTAAAATAACAAAGATGACTGAAGTAATTGGTCGTGAGGTAACTATTAATAATAAGAGTAGTGTTAAGAAAGAAACAACTAAGAAAGAAAAAGATGAGAAAGTTGAAAAAGTAGAAACTAAGAAAGAAAAAGTTGATTATTCTAAAATGACTGTAGCTGAATTAAAAGAAGTTGCTAGTAAAAAGAAAATCAAGGTTGATGGATTAAAGAAAGCTGAGATAGTTGCAGCTTTAGAAAAATAAACATATTAGTGGATTTATTAATCTAGTGCCTTAGGGTGATTGGTATTCGAAACTAATAGAAGAAAAACGAAGGAGAAAAATTATGACTATTGTATCAATGAATTATTTATTAGAGGCTGGTGTTCATTTTGGACATCAAAAAAGAAGATGGAATCCAAAGATGAAGGAATACATCTATACAACAAGAGATGATATTTATATTATCGATTTACAAAAGACAGTTAAGAAACTAGAAGAGGCTTATGTTGCTTTGAAAGAGATTGCTGCTAATGGTGGAAAAATTTTGTTTGTTGGAACTAAAAAACAAGCTCAAGAGGCTGCTGAAGAAAGTGCTGTTAGAACTAACATGTATTTTGTAAATGAAAGATGGTTAGGAGGAACACTTACTAACTTTAAAACAATACGTTCAAGAATTAGACGTATGGAAGAAATTGAAAAACAGGAAACAGATGGTACTTTTGATGCTCTTCCTAAAAAAGAAGTTATTCAAATTAGAAAAGAATATGAAAAATTAGATAAGAATTTAAGAGGTATTCGTGAAATGAAAAAGATGCCTCAAGCTATGGTAATTGTTGATCCTCGTAAAGAAGAAATTGCTATTAAAGAGGCTCATATATTAGGAATTCCAGTATTTGGTATTGTTGATACTAATTGTGATCCAGATGTAGTTGATTATGTTATTCCTGGTAATGATGATGCTGTAAGATCAGTTAAATTATTAATTGGTGTTTTAACTAATGCTATTGCTGAAGTTAATGGAAATGAAATAATTGATTATATTAGTGAAGACGATAAAGTAAAGGCTGAAAAAGATACTAAACAGGAAAAAGCAGAAAAAGTTGATAAAAAGGTTAAAGAAGAGACTAAGAAAGAATTTAAAGCAGAAGTTAAAAAAGAAGTAAAAGAAAAAGTAAAAGAAGAGAAAATAAAGGAAGAACCTAAGAAAGTTGAAGAGGCAAAAGTTGAAAAAGTAGAAACTAAAAAGAAAGAGAATTTTGAAGATTTAACATTGGCTGATTTAAAGGCTAAGGCAAAAGATGCTGGAGTTAAGGGTTATTCTACTATGAAAAAGGCTGAACTTATTGAGGCTTTAACTAAGTAATTTGACTTGAAGGGTGAAGTTTTTTCACTCTTTAATTTTTAAAATATAAAATGGAGGAAGAAAAATGTTTAAAGCAAGTGATGTAAAAGATTTAAGAGAAAAAACTGGTGCTGGAATGCTTGATTGTAAAAAAGCTTTGGAGGCAACAGAAGGAGATATGGAAAAGGCTATTGATTGGCTAAGAGAAAAAGGTATTGCTAAAGCAGCTAAAAAGGAAAGTCGTATTGCTGCGGAAGGATTATGCCAAATTAAAATTGATGGAAATACAGCTGTTATTTTAGAAGTTAATTCTGAGACTGACTTTGTTGCTAAAAACGCTGAATTTGTTAATTTTGTTGAAATGATTGCAACAGTGCTTTTAAAAAATGAAGTAAGTGATTTAGATGAGGCTTTAAAAATTACTGTTGATGGAGAAAGTATTTCTGATAAGTTAGTTGCTTTAACAGCTAAAATTGGTGAAAAGATTAGTTTTAGACGTTTTACAAAAGTAACTAAAAATGATGATGAAGTTTTTGGTACATATACTCATATGGGTGGAAAAATTGGTACTCTTGTTGTATTAAAAGGAGCTAATGAAGAAGTAGCTAAAGATGTTGCTATGCAAGCATGTGCTATGAATCCAACAGCTTTAAATAGAGATGGTGTTCCAGAAGAAATGGTTGAAAGAGAAAGTCATATTATTAAGGAACAAGTTATGGCTGAAGGAAAAAGTGCTGATATTGCTGAAAAAATGGTGGTTGGAAGATTAAATAAATTTTATAAAGAAATTTGTTTAGAGGAACAAGCTTTTATTAAAGATTCTTCTCTTAGTGTAAAGGACTATGTTAAGAATAATAATGGTGAAATTATTTCTATGGTAAGATATGCTGTTGGTGAAGGAATTGAAAAGAAACAGGAAGATTTTGCTAGTGAAGTAATGAGTCAAATTAAAGGGGTTTAATTATTTTGAAAGTGCATATAATTAGATATGTGCTTTTTTTTGACATCATTTACATATTATTTTTTTCTTCAAATTGAATTTTCTTTTCTTTTAAGTTATTATAAGTTAAAGAGGAGTAAATATGAGTAAAAGTCAAGAGAGTAGAGTGTTAATTATTGTTATTATTGGTCTTTTTCTTATATTAATTGGTACGGGTCTTCATATGGCTACTAATTATAAAGTGAAACAACCAAAACAAAAAGATGATACTATTCAAGATACTACTCAGAAAGTAGATGTTAATAAATTAGAGATGATTTTGACTGATTTAACTACTTCTTTTGATAGGCCTTGTGGTTTTTATGAGTATTTTAATGAAGATACTTATACTTATCAAGATATATCTAATGAGGATGCTTTAAATATTGTTATGGCTAAAATATATAAAGATAAGATTTCTCAAGGTATAGATGATACTTCTTTAGTAAATACTTTTTTTAGTAAAAAGGAAGTTTTAGATACAATGTCTTCTTTATTTACTTCGAAGTATCAATTTAGTGATGGAAATTTTCCTAATTTTCAGTATGATGACGAAGAACAAGCATATTTAGTTAAGACAGCACCTAGTTGTGGTGGAGTGTGTGCAGCTAAAAATATTTATCAACTTACTAAAGCTTTAAAGTATAGTGATTATTTGGAGATACAATTAAGAGTTGCTTTTGTAGATGTAGCTGATAAAAGTATAAAGTATTATAAGGATTATAATAAGAACAATCTTTTGAAGGAAATAGATATGTCTTCTTTTAGTGAAAAGCAAATTTTAACTGATGAAGAGTTGCAACAAACAAGTCTTTATAAAATGACATTTAATATAGAGAATGGTAATTGTGTTTTTTTAAAGTCAGAAATTATAAATAAATAGTATTTTTAATTGCAAAAGTACATAAAATTTGATATAATATGGCGAAATAGGTGGTGAAATAATGAAGGGGTCAACTAATAAAACTAGTAAAAAAAATCCAACTACAAAAAAAGAATTATTACAAAAGAAAAAAGCTTTAGAGAATAAAAGTCAAGCTAAAAAGAAAACACAAACGAAGAAAAAAATAAATAAGGTAACGCCTCCAAAAGTTGCTGAAAAGAAAAATGAGGAAGTAAAGGTAACTAAAAAAACACAGGATGAGATAAAGGTTTTAGAAACGACAAAAGTTAAGAGTAAAAAGAGTGTTTCTAATAGTAATACAACTGCTAGTAAAAAGGTTGTAAAAAAAGTAAAGAAAGTTACACCTCCAGAAGAGGCTGTTAAAAAGAATAGTGATAAAGTAACTAAGAAAACACAAGATGAAATAAAAAAGATTGAAACGACTAAGAAAGTTAAAGATAAGAAACCAACTAAAAATACTAAAGAAAAAGTTAAAGAAGAAGTTAAAGAAAAAGAAACAGATGTTCCTGTAATAGTAAAATCTAAGTTAATTGCTAGGGAGATTAATGAAACAGAGTTAGAAAAGCAATTAAGAGAAATATATGCTAATGATGATATGGATATAGATAATCCTAAAGATTATGTAAAGGAATTAGAAGAGAATACTTTAGAATTACCTAAGACAACTACTAAGGAAGTAGAATTGTCAGATGATTTTTTAGATGAGGAGCAATCTTATAAATTAAAGCAGGATATTAGAGCAATAATTTCTAATGATGAGACAATTGTAAAAAGAGAAAAGGATTCTTTAAGTATTATAGTAATTATTCTTTCAGTGGTTTTTTGTATTTTAGCAATTTTTTTCTTATTTTTAATTCTTTATATTTGTGAAGCTTAAGCTTTATTTTCTAAAAATTATGTATTATAATAAATTTTAAGGAGCGATAAAATTTATGGATAGTGAAATGATTATCTTAGATGCAACAGAAAAGTTGGATAAAGTAATTGAAAGTTTGGATAAACGTTTACGTACTGTTAGAGCGGGAAGAGCTAATCCTTCTAGTTTAGATGGTATAGTTGTTGATTATTATGGAAGTATGACACCACTTAAACAATTGGCGACTATTTCTGTACCGGAGGCAAGACAATTACTTATTAAACCATTTGATAAAAGTTGTTTGAATGCTATAGAAAAGGCTATTTTAACTTCTAATCTTGGTTATAATCCGGGTAATGATGGTGAAACTATTCGTATTGTGATACCGGAGCTTACTGAGGAACGTCGTAGAGAATTGGTAAAACAGGTTAAGGCAATATCAGAAGAAGGAAAAGTTTCTATAAGGACTATTAGACATGATGCTTTAGAAGAAGTTAAAAAAGAAGAATTTCCTGAAGATGAGGCTAAAAAAATAGAAAAAGATATTCAGGATTTAGTTAATGAGTATAATAAAAAAGTAGATGAAAAATTAAAAATAAAAGAAAATGAATTACTTACTGTTTAGTTTTCTTTAAATAATAGACAATGATGAAGAAGTAGTAATAAATGATTTACTTGAAGAGAGATTATGGTTGGTGTAAATAATTAGTAATAGTTTATGAATTCATCTTCTAGGTTCTTACTAATAATAAGCGTATTTCTTGCGTTAAAAGAATAGAGTGTATAGTAAAACTATAAAATAAGGTGGTACCGCGAATTATTTCGTCCTTATATTTATAGTTTTTTTAATTTTTAAAGAGGTGTTTAGTTTATGAATAATGAAAAAATAAAAGAAGTAAAAGAAAAGTTACTTGAAGATTTAAAAGATATTAAGGATGAAATAGCTTTAAATGATTTAAGGGTGAAATATCTAAGTAAAAAGGGTCTTATAACGGAATTAAATAGTGAGATTAAAAATATTCCTAATGAAGAAAAGAAAGATTTTGGTATGGCTGTTAATGAATTGAAAAATTTATTTAATAGTGTTTATGAGGAAAAAGCTAATTATTTTTCTACAGAGGCTTTGAATAAAAAATTAGAAAAAGAGGCTATTGATATTACTTTACCAGCTACTAAGATAGCACAGGGTTCTCCTAATATATTGGAAAAGTTAATAGAAGAAGTAGAAGAAATATTTATGAGTATGGGCTATGATGTAGTTGATGGACCAGAAGTTGAGGAAGATAAATATAATTTTGAAATGTTAAATATACCTAAGGGACATCCGGCTAGAGATGCACAAGATACTTTTTATATTGAGGGAGAAGAAATATTAATGCGTAGTCAAACTTCTCCGGTTCAAGTACGTACAATGTTAAAAGGAAAGGGACAGACTCCTATAAGAATGATTTGTCCAGGAAAGACTTATCGTCGTGATGATGATGATGCTACTCATTCACATCAGTTTATGCAAATAGAGGGATTGTTGGTAGATAAGGATATTTCTCTTTCGGATTTAAAGGGCACTATTGATGTTGTTGTTAAAAAATTATTTGGAGAAGATATTGAAACGAGATTTCGTCCAAGTTATTATCAATTTACAGAACCATCAGTAGAGGTAGATATTAGTTGTTTTAATTGTAAGGGTAAGGGTTGTAGCATTTGTAAAAAGACGGGTTGGTTAACGGTAGCTGGAGCTGGAGTTGTTCATCCTAATGTTTTGAAAATGAGTGGATATGATCCTAATGAATGGAGTGGCTTTGCTTTTGGTTTTGGTGCTGAAAGATTAGCGATGTTAAAGTATGATATAAATGATTTAAGGGTCTTTTATAATACGGATTTGCGTGAGAGTAAAACATTTGATAGACAGGAGGATTTATAATGATAAGTTTAGAATGGGTAAAGGATTATATTGATATTAAAGATCAAGATTTACAAGAATTAGCTGTTAAAATTACTAAGGCTGGTATTAATGTTGAAAGTGTTATTTCTAATAATATAAATAATTTAGTAATTGGTGAAGTTACCCAATGTATAAATCATCCGGATAGTGATCATTTACATATTTGTAAAGTTAATGTAGGTAAGGAAGTAGAACAAATTATTTGTGGGGCACCTAATGTTAGAGAAGGGTTGAAAGTAATTGTTGCTTTGCCAGGAGCTATTTTACCGGGAGATTTTGAAATAAAGAAGAGTAAAATTCGTGGTGTTGAATCAAATGGTATGATATGTGCTTTATTTGAATTAGGACTTGAAGAGAAAAATGAGGAGAATTATGCTAAGGGAATTTATGAATTAGATAAAGAGGCTCCTGTTGGAGAAAATCCTTTAGAATATTTAGGTTTAGCTGATACTTTATATGAATTAGATGTTCATAAACATCGTAATAATGATTGCTACTACCATATTGGTTTTGCTTATGAAATAGCTGCTATTTTAAATCGTAAGGTTAGTT